>JAQVEB010000258.1 GCA_028698105.1 Petrimonas sp.
TTTCGGCAGTTACCGGTTAAGCCCCAAAGAAGTAGTCGAAACGGCGCTTTCACGCAACGTAAAACTGATCGCTTTCACCTACACGGAGCCAACCATATTCTACGAATATATGTACGATATTGCGGTTCTTGCCCGCAAAAACGGAATTAAAACCGTAATGGTCTCCAACGGATTCATCAATCCGCAACCGTTATCTGATCTTTGTCCGTATCTGGATGCGGCCAATGTTGATCTGAAATGTTTCGATAACGCTGCCTACCGGCAATTGACCGGCGGAAGCCTGCATCCCGTGCTGGAAACGTTGAAAACACTGAAAAAGAATAACGTGTGGCTCGAAATAACAAACTTACTCATTCAGGGCTTTAACGACGACGAAAAGATGATCCGCGAAATGTGCAACTGGCTGATTGATAACGGTTTTTCGGATACGCCGTTGCATTTCAGCCGGTTTTTCCCGACCTATAAATTAAACGACACCCCTCCTACTCCCGAAAAACGATTGTTTAAGGCGAAAGAAATTGCCGAAGAAACCGGCATACGCTATGTGTATATCGGAAATGTGTCTCACACAAACGGCGAAAACACATTTTGCCCGGCGTGCAAAAATTTGCTCGTAGAACGAAAAGGTTTCAGCGTAACGAAAAACCGGATTGCCGGAGGCAAATGCAGTTTCTGCGGCGAGGAAATTGCCGGAGATTGGCTGATAGACTGATAGACTTTAGACTGTTAGATTATTAGATTAAATGATTATCCGCAAAGTGTCCTAACAGCTTATCTATTGCCACGACTTTTAAGTCGTGGGATAATGATGTCTAAGAATCACGGGCTTTAGCCCAATAATAGTATAAATTTCGGCTAAAGCCTATCTGCTCTGTATCTTAAAAACCACGCCCTAAAGGGACATGGCAATTGTTGTAGGACATTATTCGGATAATCATATTAGATTATTAGACTGTTAGATTATTATTAAATTGTCTTTCAATCCTTTAGCCTTTTATCTTCCAGTCTTTTAGTCTTTTAGTCTTTTAGTCTTTTAGTCTTAGCTCCAAGTCTCCAACTCTCCAACTCTCAGCCCTCAGCTTCCCCAAAAACCGTTGCCGTAAACGTATAGATCTCTGCCTGTTTCCATCCGTCCCATCCGATACCGGCTTTATCGCGGGCGCAATGGCCGAGAAATTCTTCAAGGTTCCATCCCGTTTCAGTAGCTACCTGTGGCAGGAAAACCCCGCTCGAAAACCCTTTTTTTATCAAAATTCCGTGTTTTCCCAATTGAATTTCCGAAACATCTTTCACCCGTTTCAACGGTGAGAGCGCCGAGATTTCGATATCAATATCTTCCAGTTCCTCCCGGCGCACGGAATTAAACCGGTAATCTTTTTTGGCAGCAGACACAGCCATATCGCGCACGGTTTCTATCAACGGTTCCTCGCTCACCATCATTCCAATGCAGCCGCGCAGTTTGCCGTGGTTATGCAACGTCACAAATGCGCCGCAAGGCGCGTAAATGGCGTCGGTACAGCTTTTTAAATCAGGGTCAGGAACATGTTTGTTGAAAAGATTTTCGATGGTTTGGCGCGCCACACCCAGCAAAGCCGTTTTATCTTCCTGCGACAAGTAGAACACATCATCTTCCGTTTTTTCTTCGCTGCGCGAAACGGCGATAGCCCAGTAACCAACGACTTCATGACGGTCGCCATACCTTTTTTCGTCGCCTGAATTCCGGTAATCTATTTCGTGATAAGCGAAAGCTTCGCCTTGCGTCATATTCAGCAACACAAGCACCGATGTCCAGCCGCACAAGCTGGTCAACAGGCCGGAAATCCGTTTCTTTTTGTTTTCGTTCAACACATCCAGTAACTTTTGGGGATCATTGGTCAAAATAGCTTTTTCCGTATCGCGATCTACCTGTTTTGCCTGCTCGTAACCCGGGTAATGCGAAAAATCGGTGCTGATAACGAACAGGTTTTCTTTGGTAAAATAGGGTTTCAACGCCGAGGCGATTTCGGCACACGTTTCGGGTTCGGAAGTAGCGATAACGATGGGAACGATTTTATATCCCTTATGCAGTTTTTGACGCAAAAAAGGCAGTTGCACTTCAATGGCGTGCTCTTTGGCGTGCGGCGCGGGGTTATCGGTAAACAATTGCGGATAATTTTCCACCAGTTTTCGTCCCAGTTCCGTATCCACCGTTTCTGTGCCGTAAGGCATCGCAAAATCACCGTCGCAATACATGGAAGCGCCATCGAAGTGATAATGATGCGACGAAGCAAGCACGAAAACACGTTCGTAGCGGGCATCTTCGTCGAGTTGGTTGAAGGCCGAAGCAGCTATTTTTCCCGAAAACACGTAACCCGCATGCGGAGAAACGATCGCCTGTACGTTGGTTAATTTTTTCGGCTCAGCCATGCTGAAATACTCTTTCACTTCCTGCCGCAATTGTTCCGGATTCGACGGATAAAATTGTCCCGCAACAGCAGGATATCGGTCTTTTTTATTGTTTTTCATCGTCTTTTTCTTATAAAACAATTGAGTAACGAATAAGTTTGACCTTGAAGGGATTAACCCCGATTACCGGAAATTCGTTTGCGGTTACCGGCAGAATTTCTTATATTTGTGAATCGTTTAAGCCCGTTTGCACTACGGCTATCGTTATTAAAAAGGGCAACTCTTCGTCCAAACGCATAATCACAATTATTTAATTATCAAAAAATTACATGATCAATTTAAAAACATTTACAGAGACAAACAAACCGACTGTGCAAGAAAAAACCGAAATTATCGATTTTCTTTATAACCACCTTGAAAATTTTGGAGATCCCCTGCAAGATATTCAAAAAGCCATTGATTATTCACTTCACGAAATTCCTTCCGATGGCGGTTTCGTGACCGCTCTTTACGATGATGAAAAGATCGTGGGAGCTGTTGTGATCAACCAAACAGGGATGAAAGATTATATTCCGGAAAATATTCTGGTGTACATTGCTACCCATCGCGATTATCGCGGAAAAGGATTGGGTAAAAAGCTCATGCAGAGCGCAATAAAAGAAGCCAACGGAAATATTGCCCTGCACGTGGAACCGGATAATCCGGCCAAATACCTGTACGAGAAATTGGGATTTACGAATAAATACCTTGAAATGAGGCTCATAAAATAACACAGGATGGCTTATATTACGCTCGACAGAAAAAAACTAAAAGAAAATTACACGTACCTTGAGAAACTGTTTGCGAAAAACAACATTCAATGGGCAGTTGTCACCAAACTGCTTTGCGGAAACAAAGATTACCTCACGGAAGTGCTTGATTTAGGCATTAAACAGGTATGCGACTCACGGGTTTCGAACCTGAAAATGATCAAATCACTCAAGCCCGAAATAGAGACCATCTACATAAAACCGCCGGCTAAGCGGGCCATTAAAGGCGTGGTGAAGTATGCCGATATCAGCATGAACACCCAGATCAGCACCATACAAATGCTTGCGGAAGAGGCAAAACGGCAAAACAAAACGCACAAAATTATTGTGATGATCGAGCTGGGAGAACTTCGCGAAGGGGTGATGCGCGACGATTTTATTCGTTTCTACGAAGAGGTTTTTAAACTGAAGAATATCGAAGTAGTGGGCATTGGCGCCAACCTGTCGTGTTTGTACGGCATTCTCCCCAGTCCGGATAAGCTGATCCAACTAAGTCTATACGAGCAACTTATCGAGGCAAAATTCGGCAAGCAGATACAATATGTTTCCGGCGGTTCATCGGTAACCATTCCGTTGATTTTCCAGGGTTTGCTGCCGAAAGGTATCAATCACTTTCGCGTGGGCGAAACGCTGTTTTTCGGCACGGATGTTTATCATACCACAGAGTTGGAAGATATGCAGAACGATGTTTTTAAACTTTACGCCGAGATCATTGAGCTGAGCGAAAAGCCGCTGATCCCGACAGGCCTGGCCGGAACAAACCTGGAAGGCAAAACCTTTGAATTCGATGAATCGCTGCACGGGAAAAAATCGTGTCGTGCTATTCTGGATATCGGCTTGCTCGATGTTGAGAAAGAGCACATTATACCGATTGACGATTCGATACACATTGTCGGGATGAGTTCCGATATGATCGTGATGGATTTCGGCAACAACGAAAAAAATTACCAGGTAGGCGACATCATTGAATTTAAACCCGATTACATGGGTGTACTCAAGATACTCAATTCCAATTACGTAGATAAGAAAATAAGAGATTAGGAAACTTTATTTATCTTTGTGGCTATCATACGTCCGTAAATGAAAAATCGTGCATTTAGTATCCTAACCGCATTGCTCGGATTCTTCGTTTCCTGCTCACCCGGGAAGTTCGATCTGCAGAGCGGGGATATCCTGTTTTCCGTAGGAAAAGAAGACTCTGAATTTGTGAATGCCATTAAAAAGAGTACTTCCGGTGGCAGGGATATCGCGTTTTCGCACGCGGGCATTGTGGAGGTGGCGCGAGATTCCATTTTCGTGATCGAAGCTACTTCGCCCGAAGGCGTGATCCGCACAACGTTGGATGATTTTATGGCCGATGCTCTTTCGGAAAACGGCAAAATGTTTGTGGCCGTCGGACGGTTGAAACCCAAATACCGCTCTGTTATTCCGCGAGCCGTAGAAAACGCGAAAGCATTGCTCGGAAACGGCTACGACTATGCTTACGACGAGGGGAACAACGCCTATTA
>JAQVEB010000016.1 GCA_028698105.1 Petrimonas sp.
TGCAACGAGATGTTTTGACGCTCCCGCAAACGGTTCATGGCACCTAACTCGGCTTGTTCGTTCAACGCCAGTGCGTAAAGGCGGTAAGCCTGCTGCAGATCGGTCATCGAATAACTATAATAGCTGCGATAAGGCGCTGTGGGCGTCCAGTTTTGAGCCAGTTTTCGCTGGAATTGCGTCCATCTCGACAGCACATTTTCGGGAACATCATACCCTTTGTTTTTAGCTTCGATAAGAAAATGCCCGGCATACGTGGTTACCCACTCCGTGGCATAATAATCGCCCGGCCAATACGCGATGCCGCCATCGGGCAATTGCCGCGAGGACAGAATACGGATCACTTCGTCCACTTTTGCCGTCATTTGCTTTTTCTCTTTATCGGACAACGACATAAAATTCTCGACATACAACAACGGAAAACCCTGCGATACCACCTGCTCACTGCATCCGTGCGGATATTCCAGCAGGTAATTCATTTTTTTATTCAGATTGATGCCCGGGAGCCGCGAAAGCTCGAGTTTAGCCCAGTCATCCGGGTTCACGGCATCGGTTTTTATGTTGAAAACAGCGTTTTGTCCCGGTTCCAGCAACTTGGATTGCGTGAGTAACATCGGCGGATTCGGGTTACGAATGCCGATATCAATGGTTTCCGTGAACGATGCGCTGCCCCCCGAAGCTTTTATGACGACTTGTTCCGCACCTGTTTTTTTATCGGCTTTCAGCCGGAAGAATACGATTTTATCACCCGTTGTGTCGAATGAAAGCGTTTGCGACGTTCCGTTCACCGGTTTCAGCAATCCTTTTGTTTGAATGGAAACCTGCACGTTTTTCACGTTTTTGTCCATCGCGAAAACATTTACAGGAAGCCATACTTCTTCGCCCGGCCCCATTACGCGCGGAAGAGTGGATAACGTCATGAGCGGATTCTTTACGACAACGGTTTTTTCGGCGCTTCCATAAGCGCCATTCCCCCCGGCAACCACCATCACGCGTACAGAGCCGATGTATTGCGGTAGTTTTATGTTGTGCGATTTGGTTTCGCTGCCTTTTATCGTGAACGGCCCGAGGAATTTCACCACCGGCTTAAACCGGTTCACATTATCACTCGATGCCTTCAGCGCCTCATCGCCGCCGATACTCAACAGCGGCCCCATCGAACCAGTATTGGCGCCGAGTACGCGGTCGAATAAATCCCACGTGCGAACACCCAACGCTTCGCGTGCGTAAAATTCGCTCCACGCGTCGGGTGTTTTAAATGCGGTGAGATCGAGCAATCCTTCGTCCACAATGGCCAGCGTGTATGTCATCGGTTTATTGTTCTTTTCCGAAACAGAAACGGTAAACGCTTTTTCGGGACGAAGTTCATCCGGCATTTTAATCACCGGAGTCAGTTTGCTATTGCTATCTTCCACATTCACGTTGACCACTCCGTACATCCTGATCGGAAGATCGTTAGCCGTTTGCGCATGCGGTTGCAGTAACGTTGCGAACACGTAAAAATTCGGATTCATTTCTTCCGTAACCTCAAAGGTGTATTTGGTATCTTCTGTGTCGGATGTCTTAACCCATTCACGCTTAATTATATGCGAACCATCTTCGATGCTTATAAGCACACGCCCCTGCGAACTTTTGGGAAGAATAACGGTGGCTTTTTCACCAACTTTGTAAGTCTCTTTATCGGTTGTAAACGAAAGCATAGTTAATCCCTCGGCATCGGTTTTGTTTGAACGGCCGCGCCATTCAGGCCAATCCACATAGAAAACCGTTCCGGTTGTGTGTCCCTTTTCCGCGTCTTTAACCAGGATCAGATAGCGCCCCCAATCGGGATAATTTATCTGGAAACTAATGTTTCCTTTACCGTCCGCTAACGACAATTTTCCGTCGGCTAACGGTACAGCCGCCGTATTGTTCACATACGAACCCAAATCTTCTTCGGTGCTGTTCCACCACCAACTCCAGTTGAGTTTGTACACTTTATACTCCACTTCGCTCGCAACGGGTTTTCCGTATGCGTTTACCGATAATACGCTGAATTTCAATTGCTTGTCTGTTTCCAAAAATTCATTGTTACGCGTAGCCGGGCTTTTAACGCCAATGTATTTTTTAAACGGAGAATAATAAACCGTTTGCGTGTAAAAACTCATATCACCTCCGGTTTCAAATACACGCGACAGAATATTTCCCCGCAACATTCCGGGCGCTGTTTCGGCAAGCGGCACTTTCGCGTTTACGCCGGCATTTCCCGATGCATTGAGCGTACCTTCAAATAGTTTCGTTTTATTGAATTCGAACTTAACCAGCGGATTGTTAAACACGTAACCGCTATATCCTTTAAACGGATTGTCCGATTTGTAAAGCGAGAGTTCGACATCTGCCTTCAGATTGGAGGCGGGGGCGCCATGTAACCACTGTGCGGTAAGCGTTCCGGAAAGTACGCCGGTGCCGGCATCAATGATGGAGTCGGTTTGCAAACGCACTTTCATCCGATTGGGTTTAATGGTTTCGATGCGAAGAGGCTTGTAAAACGACGTCCCGCCTACTTTCACAAAAGCTTGCCAAACACCCGTTTCGGAGGAAGGGGATGTAGCTACATCAAACGTGTAAAAACCGTTCTCGCTCTGAGTCTTCACCTGCCGTTGATAGAACTGCCGTTTAGGCGTGAAAACTTCCAACGTTACCGGATGCCCTTCGGGCAATTTTTTTTCTTTATCTTCAAGGATAAACGAAACATAAATGGTGTCGCCGGGGCGCCAAACGCCGCGCTCGGTATAAACATAGCCTTTTAATCCTTTCAACACTTCTTTGCCGCTCACATCGAAATTGCTTAATGAGAGCGAAGCTTCGTCTTTTACTTCCAGATAACCGATGTCTTTGCCGTTGGCAGCCGTTACCACAAACGGTCGGCCTTTTTTGTAATCTATTTCCGCGAAACCGTCGCTGTCGGTTTTGCCCACTCCCATCACCTGCATCTGATAATTATAAACCGTAACATCGGAACCTGAAATTGGCTCTGTGGAAAGAATATCGGTAACAGCCACCGTTATTTTATTGTTATTGCCTGCTTTGGCAATAATGCCCACGTTGGAAGCCATAACAAACGTTTCCACGATCTGATCACGATTCATAAAATAAGATGGTTTGCACGGATCGTTTCTGTCTTCCCAATTATATTCCTCCCAATCAATCGGTTCGTAATAATAAGCTGATGTTTGATCCCACGTGGTTTCATCTTCTTCGGTAATTTCTTCATCCGAAAAATTTCGCATGGAGTTCGCCTCCGGCGTTTGCGGTGTAATCCCGCCGCATGGATAAAGCGAATATTCCGGATTCATGGAAAGTTGCACCATGTAAAGCGCGCCGGGGTCTTGTTTGATCATGGAGGACAAGTCAATCGAAAAGTTGTTCCATTGTTTCAAATCCAGCGTTTTGTCATCGTCCAGGCGAACGCGTTTTTTCTTGATCAGCCTTCCGAAACGGCGCAGTTCTCCCGATGAAGTTTCGTTCAGCGTTCCCGATTGCAGATAGTAAAGAATGTTATTCTGATACACTTTGATAACTTTTACATCCACTGCCCACAAATTTACGGCGCTAAACGGCAGAACAAGCTGTTCGGAATTCGGCAAAACATTGCCGCTTCTGACGTATTTAATTTGTGGTTTTTCGGTTTCGGGCGATAACTGAAACGTATATTCTTTGGTAAGTGATAAATTTTCGTTGTTCTTTAATCCTTCGTGTATCTTCAGCGTGAATTCGTTTGTAGGAAACGATTCGGGATAAATCTTGATCACATTTTTATCAATCTGATACGTAAAATTATTTATGCCCACCGGCTCAATCAATCCGCTCATATCCTGCGATTGTGATACGGGGCTGCTGAACGTAATGCGAATATGCGGGTTTTCGCCGCTAACAATACGTGTGTCCATAACCTGAAAAACGGTTTCGGGAAGCGGCGGCAATTCAATGGCGAATTTTTCGGTTTTCTTTGCGCCTATCGCGCTTCCGTCTATTTGCAATTCGTATTTTTCGTTTTTATCCGTTCGCTTTAACCTTTCTATAAACACGTCGAAAAACGCATTCCCTTTCGATATCACACGAAGCTGCGTTTCTTTGTTAGCCCCTTTTACCTGAAGCATTTTTTTTACATCGTCAACACCCTCCTGATTTACCAAGGTAAGCGTTCCCCGCACGGTGTTCCATGTTAAATCGGTTGAACTCATGGGAGAAAAAGGCAATATTTCTGCCGAAAAATTCTGTTCATTCACTTTAAGCGGAAACTTGAAGGTTTTAAACTTGTTTTCCACCTTCAACAGCCTGTGTAAATTAAACTTAGCCGTATAACTCTTTCCAGGCTTCAATTCTCCGGGTTCCGGCACAAATTGCACGGTTGTGGCATTAATCCAATACGTTTTGCCTTTGACGGAAGGCGAAAACTCGAAGAGTTTTTCTTTTACTTCCGCGTTCAATTCCACCGATGGCATTTCCTGCGCCAATTCTACGCGGATATATGAATCGGGAGAGATATTTCCATACGTAAATGCCGAAATGTATCGTGCAAATTCCGGATCAATTTCCTGGGTTTCTTTTTTACATCCCGAAAGAGAAAAAAGAAGTCCGAAACAGATAAATAAAATAGTTGTAAAACAAACTGTTGAATGATTTTTCATATTGATTTTTTGTGAATGATATGCTTTTAAAACGCTAAGTAAGGCTTCAGCCTTTCAATATCCCCGGACGTGAATTCGTCTAAAAAAGAAAGCTCACCGATGGATTGGATTTTTCCTTTGCGGTTTCGCAAATCGAAAATGGCTTTTACCTGTTTGTAATTCAGGTAAGGGTGCTTTAGCATTTCTTTGAATTCCAGTTGATTGATAAGAATTTTATCGAAATTTCCGTCAGGCTGAATGTACGGCGCTATTTTCGTAAACAACGCGTCGTCTATGCCATAAACTTCCCTCAACTGGTCAACTGAGGCAAAGCCTCCCAACAAATTCCGGTATTTCACGATACGCGAAGCGTAAGCGCTTCCAATTCCGGGAATTTTCTTCCATTGTGCGGTATCGGGTTCGTTAAGCGAAATTGTTTCGCCTTCGGCGAGCTTTTCCTGCGGGGGAAAAGGCGTGTATGTGGTTTTATTTTCGGGCTTTGGGTCGTTTTCTTTTTTCTCGTAACCGGGATACCTCCGGTAATTCGTCGCAGGCGTTTCATCAGCCGGTATCTCTTTATCCTTCAATGATTTGTGAAACTCGTTGAATTCTTTTTCGAATGCCTCACTTTGCACGACGGTTATCGGACGATTATTTTTTCGGTCCCAAACTCCGTTTAAAATAAGCGTCAACAGAATCAAAAAAAGCAGCAGAATTACGGCAAAACGTTGTCCTTTATGAAAATAAAAAAAGTCTTTCCAGTTCATAAATTCTTGGTTTCAATCGTGTAAAGGTAGCAATATTTCCATTGAAAATAGTACCTTTGAAAACAAAAATTCTCGACACCTGTAATACTATGGTTTTAAACTATATTTGGATCGCATTTTTCATCATCGCTTTTGTTGTAGCGCTCGTAAAATTGATTTTTTTGGGCGACACGGGCATTTTTACAGAAATCATGAACTCCACGTTCGAAACAGCAAAGCTCGGTTTCGAGATTTCGTTGGGGCTAACCGGTGTTCTCTCCCTGTGGATGGGAATTATGAAAATCGGCGAACGCGGTGGCATGGTGGAACTATTTTCGCGCGCGGCCGCGCCGCTTTTCACCAAACTTTTTCCCGATGTTCCCAAAGGACATCCCGCTTCGGCATCCATGCTCATGAATATTTCGGCAAATATGCTGGGACTCGACAACGCGGCTACGCCGTTCGGACTGAAGGCGATGGACCAGCTACAGGAACTAAACCCAAACAAAAACGATGCCTCAAACCCGATGATCATGTTTTTGGTCATGAACGCGTCGGGGCTCACGCTCATCCCCGTTACGGTAATGGTTTACCGCGCGCAAATGGGCGCGGCAAACCCTTCCGATATTTTTATCCCGATCATGATCGCCACGTTCGTGGCTACGCTCGTAGGCGTACTTGTCGTGTGCATCAAACAGGGAATTAATATTTTCAACAAAGCCATCATTGGTTTTTTCGGAACACTTTCTGCCATTATCATCGGCACGGTGCTATTGTTTCAATCCATGTCGCAAGAGCAGGTTTCACTGGTTTCAGGCCTTGCCGCGAACATCATCTTATTCACGGTTATCATCGCTTTCATCGTGAAGGGAATGCGGAAAAAAATAAATGTGTTCGATGCCTTTATTGATGGTGCAAAAGACGGGTTCAATATCGCGGTCAGGATCATTCCGTACCTCATTGCACTTTTGGTGGGCATCGGCGTTTTTCGGGCATCGGGAGCGATGGATTTTCTGATGGACGGACTGAAAGCGTTGGTAGCCACTTTGGGGTTGGACACCCGATGGGTGGACGGCATGCCTACGGCATTAATGAAACCGCTCAGCGGAAGCGGCGCCCGCGGAATGATGATTGACACGATGAAAATTTTCGGCGCCGACTCCTTTGCCGGCCGGTTGTCATCGGTTTTGCAGGGTGCGACCGACACCACGTTCTACATCGTGGCTGTTTACTACGGCGCGGTAAACATAAAAAATTCGCGTTACACGGTTCCCTATGCGCTTTTGGCCGATTTAGCAGGTGTTATCGCGGCTATTTTCGTGGCCTACCTCTTTTTCGGATAAAAAATACACGATTCTCCATGTAAATAAAAGTTAATAACTATGGCCATTATTTTTCAAACCGAAAATGTAGGTTTTCCAACAATTAAAAAACAAATAACGAAAAACTGGATAAAACGCGTCGCTGAGAAATATAACAAAAAGGTGGGAGAAATTACTTACATTTTTTGCGACGACGAAAAAATTCTTGAGATAAACAACCGGTACCTTTCGCACAATTTTTATACCGATATCATAACATTCGATTATTCCGAAGGCGCTGAAATATCGGGAGATATTTTTATCAGCCTCGATACCATTCTTAGCAATTCACAAAAATATAAAACCGTTCTCACCGAAGAATTACACAGGGTCATTATCCACGGCATTCTCCACTTGTGTGGATTAAAGGATAAATCGGACATCGAAGCAAAAAAAATGCGAAAAGCCGAAGACGAAGCTCTCAATTTATTAACTTTGTGATTTCCGATAATTTACATCGGAACAAAAAATACTTTTGGAAACCAACATTTGTGAATTTTTAAAGCCAAGATAAAGAATGTCAGCCATTTTCTCTTTCATGTGGTATAACACCGAAAACTTTTACGACACGGTGGATGACCCCAAAACACTCGACGATGATTTTACGCCAAACTGCTATTTTCACTGGACCGAAGACCGGTTTTACGATAAGGCCGAAAAGTTAACAAATGTAATCCATGATATCGTAAAACCCGATTTGCCCGATATTATCGGCCTGGCAGAAATTGAGAATAAAACCGTTATGATGGCCATCGTGGACACGTTGCAAAAAAACGGTATGCCTCATTACAGCTTTATTCACTACGATAGTCCTGACGAAAGAGGTTCGGATGTCGCTATGATATACAATACAAGCACGTTTCGTATCGAAGAATCAAAGCCCATTTTGGTACAGTTACCGGGCATTGAGGACCGCACGCGTGATATTCTTTACGTGAAAGGAAAAACCGCTAATTTAACGACACTGCATCTGTTTTTCACCCATTTTCCGTCGCGTCACGAAGGCACCGAACGTTCCGAAAGAAGGTGTTATTTCGTCGCAAGCGAATTGCGAAATGCTGTTTACAAAGTACTTAGCGTTGATCCGAACGCAAACGTCATCATATCGGGCGACTTTAACGATACTCCCGACGACAACAGCATTAGCGAGGTGCTTGGTGCACAAAAGCATTTCGATAAAGTTGATAAAATGAAACTGTACAACCTTCTGTATCCGAGGCAGAAGAAAGGATTGGGAACAACATATCACAAAGGCTGGCTGCTTTTCGACCAGTTTATCGTTTCGGGTAACGTACTGTTATCAGACAAAATTGATTGTAAACCTGACGATGCAGACATCTTCAATCCCCGATATCTGCTCTATTTCAACAATGAAGGGCGCGTGAAACCCGACAGAACCTACAGCGGCAAATACGTTGGCGGATACAGCGATCATTTACCCGTTTACCTTCGCATGCGCTTAAAATAAAACGCTTTTCTGATTTCTTATTCTCCCTTAACAAAAAGCATTGTGCTAACATTTTCTTTTTTAGTATCTTTGCATGTTTGTAAAATAGAAAATGGATTTTAATTACGATATAATTGTTGTGGGAGCCGGACATGCCGGATGCGAAGCCGCTACTGCTGCCGCTAATCTCGGATCAAAAACATTGCTCATCACAATGGATATGAACAAGATAGCGCAAATGAGCTGCAATCCTGCGGTGGGCGGCATCGCGAAGGGACAAATTGTGCGCGAAATTGATGCACTGGGCGGCCAAATGGGCATTGTGAGTGATAAAACAGCTATACAATTCCGTATGCTGAACCGTTCCAAAGGGCCTGCCATGTGGAGCCCGCGCGTGCAAAGCGACCGCATGAAATTCATTGAAACATGGCGCGATATTATCGAAAATACGCCAAACCTGTACATGTGGCAAGATACGGTAACGGAGCTTGTTTTTGACCGTGGAGCCGTAACCGGCGTTAAAACAAAATTGCAGGTAACATTTACGGCCAAAGCCGTAATCCTTACCAACGGAACCTTCATGAACGGGCTGATGCACATCGGGAAAGTGCAGATTGGCGGCGGCCGCGTCGCGG
The DNA here is from genome assembly GCA_028698105.1 of Petrimonas sp. Lineage (GTDB taxonomy): Bacteria > Bacteroidota > Bacteroidia > Bacteroidales > Dysgonomonadaceae > JAQVEB01. The sequence goes on from JAQVEB010000016.1 coordinate 8,836, forward strand.
AACCTGCGTCATACGGGATAACGGAGCAGCTTCAGCAGGCGGGATTCACAACCGATAGAATGAAAACGGGAACTCCCGTTAGAATTGACGGGAGAAGCGTTGATTTCTCGCTTCTGGAAGAGCAAAAAGGCGATGAAGATTTTCACAAGTTCTCATATTTACCCCATGTACAACGAAAACTAAAACAGCGAAGTTGCTGGATCGCATACACCTCGGAAGATGTTCACGCCGCTTTGCGGCAGGGATTGGAGTTCTCTCCCTTGTACAATGGGCAGATACAAAGCATCGGGCCACGTTATTGCCCCAGTATCGAAACCAAAATAGTTACTTTCTCGGCTAAAACAAGCCATCAGCTCTTTCTGGAACCCGAAGGCGAATCCACGCACGAATACTATCTCAACGGCTTCTCCTCTTCCCTACCCCTGCAAACACAGTTAGACGCCCTGCAACGCATTCCTGCGTTCAAAAATGCGCATATTTTCCGGCCCGGATACGCCATCGAATACGATTTTTTCGATCCTACTCAGTTGCGGGCAACGCTCGAAACCAAATTGGTGAAAAACCTCTTTTTTGCCGGTCAGATAAACGGAACAACGGGTTACGAAGAAGCAGCCGGACAGGGGCTTATTGCGGGTATAAACGCACACATCAACTGCCATGGCGGGAATCCCTTTGTGTTGCATCGCGACGAAGCGTACATCGGCGTTCTTATTGACGATCTGATCACCAAAGGCGTAGATGAGCCTTATCGCATGTTCACGTCGAGAGCAGAATATCGTATTCTTCTCCGGCAGGACAACGCCGATGAACGACTTACGAAAAAAGGTTATGATTTGGGGCTCGCAACATCCGATAGAATGCATCTTTTGGAAGAAAAAGAGTCCGAAGTGGCAAAACTTATCAACTTTGTATCCAATTTTTCCATCAAAGCCGACAGAATAAATCCGTTTCTGGAGAAGATCGGTACAGCAACGCTCACGAGAGGCGTTAAATTAATTGATTTGCTTACCCGGCCACACATAGAGATCGAAACTATGCTCGAAGAAATACCGGCATTAAAGGAGATCGTGGAAAATATACCGGGGCGAACGGAAGAAATCGTGGAATCAGCGAACATCAAGATTAAATACGAAGGCTACATCAAACGCGAACGAATGATGGCCGACAAAATAACACGCCTGGAAGATGTGAGGATAAAAGACAAATTCAACTACAACGAAATTCAGTCGCTGTCCACAGAAGCAAGGCAAAAACTAACTAAAATCAATCCCGAAACCATCGCTCAGGCAAGCCGCATACCCGGTGTTTCACCAAACGATATATCGGTTTTACTGGTACTGATGGGGAGATAAATTACAAATGTTTCACGTGGAACATTCACAAAGAACAAACGAATAATTATACAATGAGCATTGAAACACTAAGCGCCGCCGTGCGCAACATCCCTGATTTTCCGATTGCGGGGATTCAGTTTAAGGACTTCACCACCCTATTTCAGGATGCACGATACCTGAAAGAATTGTCGGATATTTTGTATGAACGCTACAAAGACAAGGGCATCACAAAAGTAGTAGGCATTGAATCACGCGGATTTTTTATGGGGCCGGCAACGGCTTTGCGATTAAATGCCGGTTTTGTGCCAATTCGCAAACCGGGCAAATTACCCTACCGTACCATCGAAGAAAAGTACACGAAAGAATATGGCGAGGACGCCGTGCAGATTCATGAAGATGCCCTTGAAAAAAATGACATTGTGCTGATTCACGACGATTTGCTGGCAACCGGCGGGACAATGGCCGCGGCTTACAATCTGGTGAAGAAACTGGGTGTAAAAAAAATATATATCAATTTTTTGATCGAATTGGAAGATTTGAGAGGACGCGAGTTGTTTGACAAGGACGTGGAGATTGACACAATATTAAAATACGACATCTGAAAATAGCCTCGCGCTTTTTCGGAGAAAACCAAATGACGAAAGAAATACAAGACACATTAAAAGTAATCCCTCAGAAACCGGGCTGTTACCAGTTTTTGGATGAAAAAGGCAAAGTAATCTATGTCGGAAAAGCCAAAAACCTGAAGAAACGTGTGTCTTCGTATTTCACCAAACACCATGACAATCCCAAAACACGTATTCTCGTAAGGAATATTCAGAAGATAAAATACATCGTTGTAAACACCGAAGAGGACACTTTTTTGCTGGAAAATAACCTCATCAAAGAGCTCAGGCCGCGTTACAACGTAATGTTGAAAGACGATAAGAGTTACCCTTCCATCGTCATCAAAAACGAGTATTTCCCGCGTGTTTTTAAAACCAGAAATCTCGTCAAAGACGGTTCACGTTATTTCGGTCCATACACGTCCGTTCTCGCCGTAAACGCGTTACTCGATATCTTCAGAAAGGTATATAAGATACGCACGTGCCGCCTGAACCTGACGCCCGGAAACATTGCGGCCGGCAAATTCAAAGTCTGTCTGGAATACCATATAAAGCGATGCAAAGGCCCGTGCGAAGGGCTGCAAACATTGGAAGATTATAACAAAAATGTAGCTGAGATCGCGGAAATACTGAAAGGAAACGTCCGCATTATCGAAAAACAAATCTCGGAGGAAATGCAACAATGTGCAGAGGAATTACGTTTCGAGGATGCGCAAGCGTTGAAAGAAAAATTGCTGCAAATACAAAATTTCAGGGAAAAATCTACCGTAGTGAGCAACATCAACTACAATATTGATGTTTTCGGGTACGAAGACGATGAGAATTCAGGTTACATCAATTACCTTCACGTTGTAAACGGCGCAGTAAACCAGGCCTATACCTTTGAGTACAAGAAAAAACTCGACGAAACTCCGGAAGAACTGCTCGGATTGGGGATTATTGAAATGCGGCAGCGTTTCGGTAGTGAGTCCAAAGAAATTATTGTGCCGTTTTTACCGGAGGTTACACTAAGCAACGTGGAATTCAGCATTCCTCAACGAGGCGATAAAAAGAAGCTGCTGGAACTTTCGCAGAAAAATGTCAAGCAATATAAGTTTGACAAACTAAAGAAATCGGAAATGTTAAATCCCGAACAACGCGTAACGCGAATTTTAACAACCGTACAAAAAGATCTCCAGCTAAAAGAAATTCCCTGGCACATCGAGTGCTTCGATAATTCAAATATTCAAGGTACAAATCCGGTGGCATCGTGTGTGGTTTTCAAAAAGGCAAAACCATCGAAAAAAGATTATCGCCACTTTAACATTAAAACCGTGGTAGGCCCCGATGATTACGCATCAATCGCCGAAATAATTCACAGACGTTACTCTCGCGTGCTTAACGAAGGCGCTCCCCTGCCCCAACTCATTGTAATTGACGGTGGTAAAGGACAATTACACGCTGCAGTGGAATCGCTTCAGAAAATCGGGTTGTACTGGAAAATTGCCATTATCGGCATCGCGAAGCGATTGGAAGAAATTTATTTCCCTGAAGACTCCGTTCCGCTTTATATTGATAAAAATTCCGAGACGTTAAAACTTATTCAGCAACTTCGCGACGAGGCTCATCGTTTTGGGATCACGCATCATCGAAATCGAAGGAGCAAATCACAGGTAACTTCCGAGCTTGATCAAATAAAAGGAATCGGGAAAGAAACCAAAAAGAAACTACTCACCCACTTCAAAAGCATTAAACGGCTAAAAGAATCGGGCGAAGAGGAAATAATTTCCGTCGTCGGTAAAAGCAAAAGCTATTTAATTTTGAATTGGATCAACGAGAAAAAAGACTAAAATTATGCGAATACTCATTCAACGTGTTTCGGAAGCATCCGTTACAATTGAAAAACAACTGAAAAGTACCATCGGTGAAGGAATGCTCATACTTTTAGGAATAGAGGATGCCGACGGCGAGGAAGATATCGGGTTTTTGTGTAAAAAGACCGTTAATTTGCGTATATTTGACGATGAAAACGGCGTGATGAATAAATCGGTTGTGGACATCGGTGGCGAAATTTTGGTTGTTTCGCAATTTACACTTCACGCGAGTACGAAAAAAGGCAATCGTCCGTCGTACATCCACGCAGCAAAACCTGATATTTCAATTCCGCTCTACGAGCAATTTTGCGAAACTTTATCGGTTGTGTTGGGGAAAACCGTACAAACCGGCGAATTTGGCGCCAACATGCAGGTGCGGCTGATAAACGACGGCCCCGTAACCATTTGGATTGACTCTAAAGTAAAAGAATAATGACAATAAAAGAAGCTCAAAATAATGTAGATGAATGGATTAAGACCTACGGCGTTCGGTATTTCAGTGAACTCACCAATATGGCAATCCTTACCGAAGAAGTAGGAGAATTGGCGCGTATTATGGCACGAACGTACGGCGATCAGTCGTTTAAACAATCCGATCTATCGAAAAACCTTGCCGATGAAATGGCCGATATCTTCTGGGTAATCATTTGTCTTGCCAATCAAACAGGCGTGGACTTGGAAGAAGCTTTTCGGAAAAATATAGAGAAAAAAACAATGCGCGACAGCACAAGACATAAAGAAAACGAGAAATTAAATACGAATAACTATTAATTTACTAAATTTAACTATCCATATTTATATAAAATAATTTAAATTGCAGATGGAAACTGACAAATACAAAAAAGCATTAAAGGAACACGCTTTTTCCCTCACTAACGAAAAAGTCACGGAGAAAGTTTCTAAAATTATAGCCGAAAATTTCGCGGAAAACAACAATAAAGACGTCTATAAACTGCTATATTCCTGCATTGACCTCACTACGCTGAACAGCACCGATACCCGTGAGCTTGTTTGGAAATTCACCGAAAAAGTGAACGCTTTTGAAGGCTCAAATCCTGAAATAGAGAACGTTGCGGCAATCTGCGTATATCCCAACTTTGCTAAAACCGTAAAAGAAGCCTTAACGGCTGATGTAAAAATTGCCAGCGTATCGGGCGGATTCCCGACTTCGCAAACGTTTACGGAAGTAAAAATCGCTGAAACCGCGCTTGCCGTAGCCGATGGCGCCGACGAAATTGATATTGTCCTGAATTTAGGGTTGTTTCTCAACGAGGAGTACGAAGAAATGTGCGAGGAGATCATGGAAATCAAACATGCATGTCACGAAGCTCATCTTAAAGTGATCCTGGAAACAGGCGCATTAAAAGACGTTCGAAAAATACATCAGGCTGCTGTTTTAGCCATGTATTCCGGCGCAGACTTCATCAAAACATCCACCGGAAAAGGCTACGAAGGAGCAACGCCCGAAGCGGCTTTCGCGATGTGCAGCGCCATAAAATCATACTACGGAAAAACGGGCACGAAAATCGGCTTTAAAGTTTCGGGCGGCGTCTCAACCGTGGAAGACGCGGTAAAATACTACACCATTGTCAAAGAAATACTGGGAAGCGAATGGCTCTCCCCTACCCTGTTCCGCATCGGAACGAGCCGATTAGCAGACACCTTGCTATCGGAAATTCAAAAGCCGAAATAAACATTTAAACGATCTATAAAATGAAAACCAAATTTTTAGCGACATTGATTCTGATCAGTCTTTCATCGTTGTTCGCGTTACATTCACAAGAGAGCAGAATGATCTCAAATCAGCGCGAATTGCCTTATTGGCAGGATGTCAACGTGGTGCAGGTGAACCGAGAATACCCGCGCACGCAGTTTATGACTTTCATTACAAAACAGGAGGCACTCAATAAAGGATTCAAAGAGAGTCAATATTACATTTCGCTCAACGGGACGTGGAAATTCTACTTTGTGGACGGTTACAAACAACTGCCTGAAAACATAACGGATTCAACCGTTTCGCTCACCAATTGGAAAGATATCAAGGTGCCCGGAAACTGGGAGATACAGGGTTTCGGCACCGCTATATACGTGAATCATCCGTACGAATTTGTAGAACGCGACCCACAAACGCGGCTTCCCAAAATTTCTCCGCCACATTTGCCCGAAAAGAATCCTGTGGGTGTGTATCGGCGCGAAATAGATATTCCGCAGGACTGGAACGGCCGTGAAATTTTCCTCACCTTAGATGGTGCCAAATCAGGCGTTTACGTTTACATCAACGGAAAGGAAGTGGGTTACAGCGAAGATTCCAAAACGGCTGCCGAATTTAATATCACCCGATACGCGAAGCCGGGCAAAAACTCGCTCGTGCTCAAAATTTTCCGATGGTCAACAGGCTCGTATCTCGAATGCCAGGATTTCTGGCGGATGAGCGGTATCGAACGCGACGTGTATCTGTGGTCGCAGCCTAAAACTTCGTTGCGCGATTTCCGCGTGAAATCAACGCTCGACCATACCTACAAAAACGGTATCTTTGAACTCGAAACTACCGTTGCCAATTACGTGAGCGGCGCTTCGTTTGCTAACGTTTCGTATGAATTAACGGACGTTTCGGGTAAAACCGTGGCTTCTGAAACCAAGCCCATCAGTGTGAAAAGCTTGGGCGAAAACGCTGTAACATTCAGTGCGCAACTGCCAAATGTGGCAACGTGGACCTCAGAACATCCCAATCTATACAAACTGCTGATTACGGTGACAAAAGAGGGCGAATCGAAAAGCGAAGTGATCCCCTACCCGGTTGGTTTCCGCCGTTTCGAAATCAAGCCTGTGAAAACCGGTTCGCGCACCGACAACTTGTTTTTGGTGAACGGAGAACCCATCAAACTGAAAGGCGTAAATATCCACGAAACCAATCCGGCAACCGGACACTACGTAACGGAAGATGTGTTGCGCCGCGATTTTGAGTTGATGAAACAAAACAACATCAACACCGTGCGACTCTCGCATTATCCGCAGCAACGCCGCTTCTACGAGTTGTGCAACGAGTACGGATTGTATGTTTACGACGAGGCGAACATTGAATCGCACGGAATGTACTACGGGCAGGTATCGCTCGCCAGACATCCCGAGTGGGAGCAGGCACACATGGACCGCACGGTGAATATGTTTGAACGCAACAAAAATCAACCTTCGGTAGCTATCTGGTCGCTCGGAAACGAGGCGGGCAACGGTATTAACTTCTTTCATACGTATAAATACCTGAAAGATCAGGAGCGCGGATTTATGAATCGCCCCGTAAACTACGAACGCGGATTGTGGGAGATGAACACCGATATGTACGTGCCGCAATACCCCTCGGCAGCATGGCTCGAAGAAGTCGGCAAGAAGGGTAGCGACCGCCCTGTAGTGCCTTCGGAATATTCGCACGCCATGGGCAACTCCAGCGGCAACCTCGATCTGCAATGGCAAGCCATATACAAATATCCCAACCTGCAAGGAGGATACATTTGGGACTGGGTTGACCAGGGAATGGATGCTGTGGACGCAAACGGGCGCCATTTCTGGAAATACGGCGGCGATTACGGTGGCCCTGATGTACCCAGCGATGGCAATTTCCTTTGCAACGGCATCGTAAATCCCGACCGCACCCCCCACCCTGCTATGGCAGAAGTGAAATACACGCATCAAAACTTTGCGTTTGAAGCAGTTGATTTGTCGAAAGGAATTTTTAAGGTGATTAACCGACAATATTTCTCAAATACAGATAATTACGCATTCAGATATAACATCACAGAGAACGGAAAACAAATCGCCGATGGTGTACTCTCCGTATCCCTGCAACCGCAACAATCGGCGAATGTAAACGTTCCCATTGGTAATTTAAAGGCCAAACCGGGAGTAGAATATTTCGTGAATTTCGAAGTCGTTCAGAAAGCAGCCTCTCCGGGGGTTCCTGCCAATCATTTGGTGGCTTACGAACAATATAAATTACCGATTGGCGAAGAAAAATTGGCGTTGGCAGATCCGGATACTTCTTCTAATCTACCTAAATTGAATATTATTACAAATAATAATGAAACTCGTGTGAATTCCTCGTCGGTAAATTTCGTTTTCGATAAAAAAAGCGGCGTTGTTACGTCTTATAAAGTAAACGGACAAGAATATTTCGATAAAGGTTTCGGTATTCAGCCCAACTTCTGGCGCGCGCCCAACGATAACGATTACGGAAACGGTAATCCGCATCGTCTCCAAATCTGGAAACAATCGAGCCACAATTTCAACGTGATCGGCAGCAAAGCTTACGTGCAAGGAAGCGCAGCGGTTGTGGAAGCCACTTATCTACTCGCTGCCGGAAACCTCTACACGGTAAAATACACCATCCAACCCTCAGGCATCGTGAAAGTGGACGTTGAGTTCCACTCCACCGATATGCAAGCCAACCAGGTGGAAGCAACCGAAGCAATGCAAATGGCGACTGCCTCGCCCGAAGCTACCGCAGCCCGCAAAGCATCGGCAGGATTAGTGGTTCCGCGCATCGGTGTGCGTTTTCGCCTGCCTGTGACGATGAACAATGTGGAATATTACGGCCGTGGGCCGGGTGAAAACTATGTTGATCGCGCATCGGGATCGAAAGTAGGTCTTTACACCACTACTGCCGAAGATATGTACTTCCCGTATGTTCGCCCGCAAGAAAACGGCCACCGCACCGATACGCGTTGGGTTGCCTTTTCGGAAAAGAAAAACAACGGATTACTGGTAGTGGCCGATTCCACTATCGGGTTCAATGCACTACGCAACACGGTAGAAGATTTCGATTCGGAAGATGCTGTTGATAAACCCTATCAGTGGAACAATTTCAGCAGCGAAGAGATTGCCGCACGCAAAGACGAAGATGCCCGCAATCGCAAACCGCGCCAAACGCATATCAACGACATCACGCCGCGCAATTTTGTAGAAGTTTGTGTTGATCTGAAACAGCAAGGCGTAGCCGGATACAACAGTTGGGGCGCCGCACCGCTTGCCCAATATACATTGCCGGCCAATCGCAATTATAAGTGGGGATTTACGCTGGTACCGGTAAAAAATAAGTCGGAAATTGAACTGAAAGCAACATTCAAATATTGAAAACACGAAAGCGAGCCGGTTACGGTTCGCTTTTTTTATGTTCATCTTAATTTTTTCGTAATCGCGAATCAAAAACAAAGCCATAGTTTTTTTGTTTACTTGATATGGAGAACTAAAAAAACAAAAAATGAAGAAAAATCTATTTTTATTGATTGCTTTAGTCGTTTCACTATCTGCATCTTCGCAGCAGTTTGCCAGAGGATATGTGTATAACGATGCGAACAAAAACAACAAAAAAGACAGGCGGGAAGCGGGGATACCCAACGTGGCTGTTTCAAACGGATCGGATGTTACGCTCACGGACGCAAAAGGGTTTTATTCGCTGCCTGTTTCCAACGATAACACGATTTTCGTGATCAAACCTTCGGGCTATCAACTCCCTGTGGATGACATATTCATTCCGAAGTTTTATTACCATTATAAACCGTCCGGATCGCCTGATTCACTCATGTACAAAGGCATTTCCCCTACGGGAAAACTCCCGAAATCCATTGATTTCGCGCTATATAAATACGATGAACCCGAGGATTATTCGGTTATCGTTTTTGGCGATCCTCAGCCTTATTCCGTTCAGGATTTGGATTATTTCAGCCGGAAGATCGTGAACGACGTTAAAAAAACAGACCGTGTATTATTCGGGATCAGTTTGGGCGATTTGGTCGGCGATAACCTCGATTTGCGGCCGGTTTATAAACAACGCGTAGCTAAATTGCAACTTCCGTGGTATAACGTAATGGGGAATCACGACATGAATTACGATGTTCAGAGCGATATTTTATCGGATGAAACATTTCAAAAAGATTTCGGAACACCCAATTACGCTTTCAATTACGGCGACGCGCATTTTATCATTCTCGATGACATTCTTTACCCCGATCCTCGCGATGGAAAAGGCTACTGGGGCGGATTTCGCGCTGACCAACTGAATTTTGTAGAAAACGATTTAAAGTACGTTCCGAAGAATAAACTCGTGATCGTTTCGCTGCACATCCAGTTGGATCACACGGAAGACGGATTTCGGTATTCCGACCGGCAACGTCTTTTCGATCTGTTGAAAGATTATGAGAACGTGCTGGTTATGTCGGCCCACACTCACCTCCAAAAACAAAGTTTTTTTACGGAAGAACAGGGCTGGCAGGGTGCAAAACCGTTGCACGAATTTAACGCTGGAACAACCTCGGGCGATTGGTATTCGGGAAAACCGGATGCCAACGGGAATCCCGACGCGACAATGCGTGACGGCACGCCGCAAGGTTATTCTTTTCTGAACATCAAAGGCAACCAATACGATATTGACTATAAAGTTGCGGGTGCCAACGACGATTATCAGATGAATATCTACGCGCCGAAAGTTGTACCCTATAAAGGCCGCACCACATCGCAGATTGTCGTGAATTTCTTCATGGGGAGTAAAATGGATATTGTTGAATATAAGATAGATAACGATCAATGGCGCAAAATGCGGTATATCGAAACAACCGATCCCAATTATTTGCTCAAACTCATTGAGTGGGATGTAACCTATACGCTGCTCCCGGGCCGCAGGCCGTCCAACCCCGAGAATAGTACGCATTTGTGGACAGCCGGTCTGCAACTGAACCTTGAGCCGGGTGAACATACTATTTATGTTCGCGCTACCGATATGTTCGGAAAAGTCCATCACGGTGAAAAAACGTATATGATTCTGAAAGAATAATCTAAAATACTGTCATTTTGACATATAAATAAGGTGTTATAATCGAAAAAGGCTTAATTTAAAGCCAATTTGTCATATTTTATTTATCTTTCCAACGTTTTCTGAATCGGCATGTAATTTGCCGATTTTTTTGTGTATCGCATTGAGGATACTTAAAAAGCAATAAACAAATAACCAAAAAGAATAACATTATGACAATTATTAGAAGAACAAACAACTGGTTGCCGGGCGTTTTTAACGACTTTTTCGGCAATGAATGGGTAGAGAACCAAAATAAATCGGTTCCGGCCATTAATATTCAACAAGGCGAAAACGGTTTCACCGTTGAAGTAGCGGCTCCGGGCATGACCAAAGAGGACTGCAAAGTAAGTCTGGACGAAGACAACAACCTGGTTGTATCTTTCGAAAAGAAAAGCGAATCGGAAGACCGGAACAAAAAAGGCACATACCTGCGGCGCGAATTTTCGTACACGCAATTTACACGAAAAATGATTTTGCCCGATAACGTTGAAAAAGACAACATATCGGCAAAGGTTGAAAATGGCGTGCTCACCGTTGAAATTCCCATCGTGAAAGAAGTGGAGGCTCCAAAAGCAAAACAAATTGATATTCAATAAATAATCTCAATCTCGAACATAAAATACCATCCATCACAGGGTGGTATTTTTTTGTTACATTCAGCTTAAATGTTAAATTTTTATTTTTTTGCCTTTCTCTGCAACGTTTCACTGTTTTATTTCGTCAAGTTAAAAAAGACGTGATAACGGTTTCCAAAATATTTTTACCCGATGAAACAATTAATATTTATCTGCCTGCTTGC
>JAQVEB010000017.1 GCA_028698105.1 Petrimonas sp.
CAACGCTGTGAATTCGGGCAAAAGCTGATGAAACTGAAAAACGAATCCGATGTTTTTGTTCCTGAAATCGGCCAACTTCCGCTCTCCCAGCCTGTCCAATTTGTTTCCATCAATATAAACATGCCCTGAATCGGCTTTTTCCAGTGTGCCCATGATCATAAGCAATGTGGTTTTTCCGGCGCCGCTGGGGCCGACTATCGAAACAATTTCGCCTTGTTTCACTTCCAGATTGATACCTTTCAGCACTTCCAACGCTCCAAAACTCTTGTGGATGTTTTCGACTTTTATCATAGATTTATTGTTTGTAAACCAAAAGAATATGCGAAGATAGAAAAAATAGGCATGCAAAAAGGCGTTATTCCTGTTTTTCTTAAATACATTTTAGATAATATTAACCTCCCTCCTATTGCATTTAAAAGGAATGAAATCGTATATTTGCACCGACATGTTATTTATAATGAAACTAAATAAAAAAATCAAGTTATGAAAAAGTTAATTGCATCGGTTGCTGTGCTGTTTGCACTTTCCGCTTCGGTTGGAGTTATGGCTCAAGACAATAAAACAGCGCAAAAAAAGGAAAAAACAGAATGCTGCGCAAAAAAAGATAACAAAAAAGAATGTTGCGATAAGGCAAAAGACACCAAATCATGCGCCGATAAAAAAGCAACTTCGGACAAGAAGAAAACCGAAACTAAAAAATAAAGGTTTTAAGTAACGAGTACAAATTAGTTTAAGTTATTAGTTGCTATTCTCACAACAGGTGATGATACATAGCCCATAATTGTCCCCGGCCCCTCTCTAAATCTCTCCCCACAAGGGAGAGACTTTGGAGCAACTTCGATAAACCGCTGCCCGTGCTCCTCTCTCTTTTGGAGAGAGGTTGGGAGAGAGGCAGGAGGAGGATTGCGGACTCATATTCATTCAATTATTCCAATCAATAATAACAACTAAATTCTGTCCGATACTTATCTTTGCATACCAAACGGATAACCGGTTTCATTTACGAGAACGCGTTATCCGTTTTTATTTAACGATGACAAAATGAACAAACTGGCCGATTTACGAAAAGAATACACAAAAAATACGTTAAGGGAAGAGAATATGCATCCCGATCCCATCCGGCAATTCCGTGTCTGGATGGACGACGCCATTTCATCAGGGATTCCGGAGCCCAACGCCATGACGCTGGCTACCGCCACAACAGACGGAAAGCCGTCGGCACGCGTGGTGCTTTTGAAAGAAGTGAACGAAAACGGATTTGTGTTCTTCACCAATTACGACAGCCGGAAAGGGCGCGAATTAACCGAAAATCCTTGCGCTGCCCTGGTTTTCGACTGGCACGAAACCGAACGCCAGGTGCGTGTGGAAGGACGTGTTGAAAAGATATCGGCCGCGGAATCCGACGCGTATTTTCATTCCCGTCCGTCCGACAGCAGACTCGTAGCCTGGGCTTCACCACAAAGCAGGGAAATTGCCAGCCGCGAAGAACTCGATAAACTGCAACAACAGACTGAAGATCAATTCAACGGCAAAGAAATTCCACGCCCGCCGCACTGGGGCGGATTCCTTGTTCGCCCTGCGCGCATCGAATTTTGGCAAGGCCGTCCGAACCGTTTGCATGATAGGATTGTTTACCAACTTGACCAACAAGGTTGGGAAATAATTCGATTAGCGCCATAACAACATGTTCAAGATTTTCAGAAACATAGACAAGAAAGAATATCGCCCGCAAAACAGGGGAGCGTTGGAGATATTCAAATACATCGGGCCGGGACTGCTGGTGACCGTCGGCTTCATTGACCCGGGGAACTGGGCTTCAAACCTTGCCGCGGGCGCCGATTTCGGATACGCCCTGCTGTGGATGGTTACGCTTTCAACCATCATGCTTATCCTGCTACAACACAACGTGGCACATCTGGGCATTGCGACCGGCTTATGCTTATCGGAAGCGGCAACCATCCACTTGAAACCGTTTTATGCGCGGTTGTTGCTGGTTTCGGGCATGGGTGCGTCAATTTCCACTTCGCTGGCCGAAATTCTGGGCGGAGCCATCGCGCTGAACATGCTGTTCAAAATCCCCACGAAAGTGGGCGCGTTGCTTACACTTATTTTTGTGGTTATCATGCTTTTCAGTAATTCGTACCGCGTGATCGAAAAATGGATCATCGCCTTTGTTTCGATTATCGGTTTGTCGTTTTTATATGAACTTTCTCTGGTGAACGTCGCCTGGGGAGAAGCCGCCAAAGGATGGGTAACGCCCAGTTTTCCCGAAGGCTCCATGCTTGTGATCATGAGCGTGCTGGGAGCGGTGGTGATGCCACACAACCTTTTTCTGCATTCCGAAGTGATCCAAAGCCGGCAATGGAACCTGAAAGACGACAGGGTGATCAAAAAACAGTTGAAATATGAGTTTCTGGATACCCTTACATCCATGCTCATCGGTTGGGCGATAAACAGCGCGATGATCATATTGGCGGCAGCCACTTTTTTCAGGACGAAAACTCCCGTTTCGGAACTGCAACAAGCAAAGGAGTTGTTGATCCCGCTGCTGGGCGGAAACGCTTCAGTGGTGTTTGCCGTGGCCTTGTTGTTTGCCGGAATTGCATCAACCATCACCTCGGGAATGGCTGCGGGAAGTATTTTCGCGGGCATGTATAAAGAGCCCTACGATATAAAAGACAACCACTCCCGCCTTGGCGTACTGATCTCGCTGGTGGTGGCGTTCATCATCATTCTGCTTATCAAAAATCCGTTCCACGGATTGCTTATTTCGCAAATGATCCTCAGCATACAGTTGCCGATAACTATTTTTTCGCAAGTTTACCTCACTTCATCGGAAAAAGTGATGGGAAAATACAAAAACAAAATCTCCTCAAAATATATCCTTTATGCGCTTGGTGCTATTGTTACCGCATTGAATGTGGGGCTGTTGGTGAGTTTGTTTTAGAGTGTTACATAAAAACAAAAAAAAGCCCGAAAATAATCGGACTTTTTCCCGCGGAGAGAGAGGGATTCGAACCCCCGGAAGCTCTCACTTCAACGGTTTTCAAGACCGCCGCGATCGACCACTCTGCCATCTCTCCATGCTTTCTTCTCAAAAAGTGAGTGCAAAGGTATAATTATTTTCGAAAAGAAAAAACATTCACGTCATTTTATTTTTTCACAAAATCAGGCTACTAAAAAATAAATCGTATCTTTGCACAAATTAGAATCCGCACATGTTATTTACCGAACTTCCTCTCTGCGATACGTTACTCGAAGGCTTGCAGGCAATGAATTTTACCGAAACCACTCCCGTACAGGAACAAGCTATTCCTGTTATCCTGAATAAAAAGGATGTGATCGCCTGTGCGCAAACCGGCACCGGTAAAACCGCCGCGTTCCTTCTCCCGCTGCTCAACAATCTGCAATCGGAATCGCACAACAGCCATAAGGTAAACGCAATCATTATGGCTCCCACACGCGAGTTGGCGCAACAAATTGACCAGCAGATGGAAGGCTTTTCTTATTTCACCCCGTTTTCTTCGGTAGCCATTTACGGCGGAAATGATGCAGATGCCTGGGAAGTTCAGAAACGGGGCTTGATGCACGGAGCCGATGTGGTTATCGCCACTCCCGGACGGTTGTTATCGCACATCAACTTATACAAAATAGATTTCTCGGGCGTAAAATATTTTATCCTCGACGAGGCTGACAGAATGCTGGACATGGGTTTTTACGATGACATTATGAAAATCGAAAAACTCCTGCCGAAAGACCGGCAAACCATCATGTTTTCGGCAACCATGCCTCCGAAAATACAGCAACTGGCCAAAACCATCCTGCGCGATCCGGCGGAGATCACCATTGCCATTGCCCGTCCGCCCGAAACCATTTTGCAATCGGCATACATTTGCCACGAACCGCAGAAAACGGCCATTGTGAAATACCTCTTCAAGGATAAAAAGCCGAACAAGGTGATTTTGTTTTCGGGATCGAAGGCCAAAGTAAAGGAGATCACGAAGATACTCAAGCGCATGGGTTTATCGGCCGCAGAAATGCACTCCGACTTGGATCAGTCGCAGCGCGACCACGTGATGCACGAATTTCGCAACGAACGGGTGGATATTCTGGTAGCTACGGACATTGTGGCGCGCGGTATTGACATTGACGATATTTCGCTCATCATCAACTTCGATGTGCCTTACGAGGTGGAAGATTACGTGCACCGCATCGGCCGCACGGCGCGCGCCGGCGATTCCGGCATGGCCATCACTTTTGTATCGCCCGAGGAGCAATACCGGTTTTCGCAAATCGAAAAATTCCTGCAAAAAACCGTTTATAAGATACCGGTTCCTTCGGAATTGGGCGAAAGTCCTGAATACAATCCGGTTAAACAACGGCGGACAGGAAAAATGCCGCGAAACAGAAAGCCATCGGGGAAAAAGCCCTCATCTCGTCAAAAATCATTGTCCAACCCATCCGAAAAGCCCCGGAACGCCGATAAAAACAACCCCAACTTGCAACAACGAACCGGCAAGCACCGCAACCGGAAGTTCTCCGGTAAAAAATCGCAAAGCCGGCCTGATAAAAATCAAACCGGCTTCTAAACGGAATAACATCCACGGTATTTATTTCCCTGTTATTCCGCTTTTCTTTCCTGGTGAATAATATCCATTCCTCTCACAATGGCTTCTTCGTTCATCGGCAATAACTTATGATGTCTCTCGGGAAGCGATTTTTTCAGCCCTTTCATCACATTTTCCAATTGCACCATAGGCTCCACTTTCAGAAGTCCGCCCAACACGATCATATTAAACACCTTTGTATTGTTCATTTTCATGGACTCATCCATCGCGTTTATCTTATATACCTGAATATCTTTTCTCTCGGGTTCGTGATGAATGCCATAGGGATCGTAGATGATTATGCCGCCTTTTTTTACTTTCGATTCAAACTTATCCAGCGATGGTTGGTTCAACACAATGGCGATGTCGTATTCGGCAACAACCGGCGAACTGATGGGTTTGTCGCTCAACACCACGGTTACGTTGGCTGTTCCGCCGCGCTGCTCAGGCCCGTAAGCGGGAAACCACGATACTTCCTTATCCTCCATGATGCCGGAGTACGCGAGAATTTTACCCATAGACAAGACTCCTTGTCCGCCAAATCCTGAAATAACTATTTCCTGTAACATATACTTTTTCTATTTAACGTTCAATGTTTGACGTTTAAAGTTCAGATGTTTACTTGTTTACTATAACTGATAACTTAAATATTTTTCAAATCGCCTAACGGATATACCGGGAACATATTTTCCACCATCCAATCGTTGGCTCCTGCCGGAGTCATTTTCCAACCGGAATTGCAGGTCGAAACGATTTCCACGATTGACGTTCCTTTATTAGCCATTGAATTTTCGAAAGCCAGTTTAATTGCCCGTTTGGCTCTTTTTACGGCCGCTGCCGTGTGCACGCCCTGACGCGTGGCATAACAAACGCCGTCCAGAATAGCCAGTAGATCCGTAATTTTCAACGGATTTCCCATGGTATGCACATCGCGCCCTTCGGGGCTGGTGGACGTTTTCATGTGATCGAGCGTTGTAGGTGCCATTTGTCCTCCGGTCATCCCGTATATTCCGTTGTTGATGAATATGATCGCGATATTTTCGCCGCGGTTGGCGGCATGAATGGTTTCGGCCGTACCGATAGCCGCTAAATCGCCATCGCCCTGATAGGTGAACACCATTTTATCGGGATTTAATCGTTTTGCCGCTGTAGCCAGTGCGGGAGCGCGCCCGTGAGCAGCTTCCTGCCAGTCCACATCAATATATTTATAGGCAAAAACAGCGCATCCAACCGGAGCAATGCCAATGGTTTTCTCCTGCAACCCCAGTTCTTTGATCACTTCGGCCAGCAACTTGTGCACCACGCCGTGCGAACAACCCGGGCAATAATGCATGTGGTTATTGTTCATCAGTTCCGGCTTAGCATAAACCAAATTTTCGGGACTTACTATCGTATTTATATCCATAACTTTATTGTTTTGAGAATCTATATAAAAAATAAAGCGCAACTGCGGTTCCGCCGGCGTACCAGGTATATTTCATGTTTTTGTCCGTAACAAAATAAACAACCACGGTTGCAATTACGGCAACAACAAACAATATCATAAATATTTTTCGTACACGCGGATCCATGTGCTTCTTTTTATTTGATGACTTTTTCTTTTAATGCCTGCAATACACCGTCGGGGGTGGGAACAATGCCGCCCAAACGTCCGTAGTGTTCAACTTTGGCTTTGCCGTTTACGGCCAAACGAACGTCCTCAACCATTTGTCCGGCGTTTAACTCAACGGTTAGCATGCCTTTCATCCGGTCGGCGCATTTGCTGATGGCTTCGCCGGGGAACGGCCATAGGGTTATCGGGCGCAGCAGGCCGACCTTTATTCCTTCGGCTCGCGCCAACTCAACCGCTTTCAGGCAGATGCGCGCTGCCGATCCGAATGCCACGAGCATATATTCGGCATCCTCGCATTGGATGCTTTCAAAACGCACTTCGTTTTTCTCTATTTCCCGATACTTTGCCTGAAAACGTTCGTTGTTCTTCTCCATAATTTCGGGATCCAGTTCCAGCGATGTAATGATGTTCGGCTCTCTGTCGGGTGTTTTTCCTAACGTTGCCCACGGACATTGTTCGCGAATCTCCTGTTCCGTTCTGCGGCGTTTGTATTCGGGTAACTTCACTTTTTCCATCATCTGCCCGATGACGCCGTCGGTGAGGATCATTGACGGATTGCGGTATTTAAAGGCCAACTCGAAACCGAGCGATACGAAATCGGCCATTTCCTGAACCGAATTCGGCGCAAGCGTTATCAGCCTGTAATCGCCGTGCCCGCCACCTTTAACCGTTTGAAAATAATCGGCTTGCGAGGGCTGAATGGTTCCCAAACCCGGGCCGCCGCGCTGCACGTTCACCAACAAACAGGGCAATTCAGCTCCGGCCAAATACGAAATCCCTTCTTGTTTTAAACTGATACCGGGACTTGAAGAGGAAGTCATTACGGCTTTTCCACACGCCGCACCTCCGTACACCATATTGGTAGCAGCCACTTCGCTTTCGGCTTGCAGCACAACCATTCCGGTTGTTTTCCACGGCGCGGCTTCCATAAAAGTTTCGATAATTTCGGATTGAGGCGTGATGGGGTAACCAAAGTAACCGTCGGTGCCGTATCGGATAGCCGCGTAGGCGATAGCCTCATTTCCTTTCATCAAAGATATTTCTTCTGACATAATGTGATTTGCTTTTATCGTTTAACGATATGATTTTTATTCATAGATAGATTTGGTGGTCACTATTTACTGATCTACTTTTTTACGATAAACCGTGAGGCATCCGTCCGGACACACGTAACCGCAATTGGCGCAGCCAATGCAGTCATCCGGATTTTTCATGTAAACATAGTGATATCCTCTATTGTTCACTTCGCGGGGTTGCAATTCCAGTACGTCGGAAGGACAGGACACCACACACAGGTTGCATCCTTTACAACGTTCGGTATTCACCACGACATAACCTTTAACTTTAGCCATTAGACTTAATATTTAGAGTTTTTTCAGACACAAATATACGTTTTGTTGGAATAGATTTCAACTTTTAAGTGTTAATATTTACAATCCTAAAAACGCACATATTGTATCTTACTTATTGATTTATAACTATTTTGATATTTCCAGATAAAAACCGGAAGAAAAGCGCTCTTTTTTATTGCATTTGGCGAGCTGTTTCCGCACAAAAAGATACAAAGTATTATTTTTCGATATTTGCGCGGAACTACCAGCCGAAGGCTTCTTCGTTCATCCAGTTTCCCTGAACTTTTAAAACTTGTTCGATGACATCGCGCGCAACACCTTCTCCGCCGTTGTACGGCGATATGTATTTCGCTATTTCTTTTATCTCGGGGGCGGCATCGGCGGGGGCAACGGGCAAGCCTACCTGGCACATCACGTGATAATCGGGAATATCGTCTCCGATATAAACAATTTCATCGGACTGATAACCGGTTTTTTCGATGTAATGCAACATGTCGCCCATTTTTATCCGCGACTTCTGGTAGATGTCTTTCACTCCAAGCGCTTCGTAGCGCACACGCACCGATGTGGTGTTGCCGCCCGTGATAATGGCTACGCCATAACCGTTTTTCACGGCCAGATTTATTGCGTAACCGTCCTTAATGTTGGCGGTGCGTAACGGTTCTCCGTCGGCAGACAGCCCGATGGTTTGTCGCGACAAAACGCCATCCACATCAAAAATGAACGCTTTAATTTTACTCAGGTCGTAATTAATCATTTTTTGATCTTTTATGTATGCTCTCACTGATAAGGCGATACAGGTTTTTCGTTGTATCGTCGTTAAGCAAACGAATTTGTTTTTCTATAATTTTTTCGTCGAAACGAACGGCAGGCCCCGTTTGTGCCTGTTTTGGAGCCATTTCCGCAACTTTGGCGGCCGTTTCGGCGATCAGCGGTTTCAAAACATCGAATTCGATTCCCTGCGCGGCAAGAATTTCCGAAGCCAGCACGTACATGTGATTGCTGAAGTTGCACGCAAATACGGCCGAAAGGTGCAGGTACTGCCGCTTTTCACTCGAAAGATACCGTACGTCTTCCGAAATACTTTTCGCCAACTGTTCAATTTTTCGGCTGGTTCCTTCGTTATTTGCTTCAATGAAAAGGGGTATTTCGGAAAAATTCACCTCCCGTTTTTTGCTGAATGTTTGCAGCGGATATAACACGCCGTAATCGGAAACGTGTGAACGAAAAATATCGGCGGGAACACTGCCGGCGGTGTGCAGCCAAATGCCGTTCGTCTCCGGCATGTTGCGCAGCAAAGGCTCCAAAGCATCATCTTTCACCGAAAAAACATACGTATCGGCACCGGTTCTTATTTCACTCAGCTCGCTGGTAAATTCTGCACCTGTGGCCTGCGCCAGTGCAGCCGCATGTTCCTGCGTACGGCTGTAAACCTGCGCGATCTCATGCCCGGCATTTTTCAACGCACGTGCAAGGTGAGTGGCAACATTGCCGGAACCAATGAACACGATTCTCATCTTTTCTTCGCATTTAACACCATAACGATCCCTACAAGAATCAGTGCGACGGGTATAAATAGGTTGCGATATTCCCGAATGGAATGGAAGAAATAGTCGGAATGTATCACTGCTCCTACGGCCGTTAGCACAATGCCGAGCGTTTTTTCTTTCTTGAAAAGAAGAAAAATAATTCCGGCCGATAGAAAATAAGTTCCCGGGCTTTGAATGAAATTCGTTATCGGTAAGTTGTCGGTTATACCGGCTTTATCGAGCAAAATGAGAATGCCGAAAACCAGTAACGTAACTCCCCAGGCCAGTTTATCCGATTCTTTATCTGTAACAGACATAATTGTATGTTTTATTCTTTGGTTTGAAAAACGCCGATGTGCACCTTTTCCCACAACAGGTTATCAGGATCGTGCGGCGCGCGTGTTTTTTCTTTTTTGCCGAAGGCAATGATTGCCAACACCTCCAAGGGCATAGGCAAATTCAATAAGTCATTGATATAGGCTGTTGCCGTTACGGTATCGGAGTGATTTCGTTCACGAACCTGAACCCAACAGCTTCCGATATCCAAATCTTCCGCCTGAAGCTGCATGCAGATAGATGCGATGGAAGCATCTTCCACCCAAACATCGCTCGCGAGCGGGTTTCCTGCAACTACTACTGCCAATGCGGCGTTTTCGATGAATGTGGCCGATGTGGGCTTGCAATGCGATAATTTTTGGAGCATTTCCTTGTCCTCAACAACGATAAACTCCCACGAGTGGCTGTTTTTAGAGGTGGGCGCGAGCAAAGCCGCACGAAGGATCAGCGCTGTTTCATCGGCGTTAAGCTTTTCGCCGGTATATTTCCGGGTACTTCGCCGGTTGATCAGTAAATCGTTAAAACTTTTCATTTTTCCATCTTCATTGTCGGATGCAAAAGTAACGATAAAATTTCAAAAACCGGATTTTGAGCACACCCTTTTAAAGTATCGGAGCGGAGAGTTTTCGTCATTTTGTAAACTTTTTGCTAAAAATTACGTTACAAATGGAAAATATACTTTATTTTTGTAAAAATCACATTATTTCAATTATCAACATATTTAAACGCAATAATAAGAGGAAAAGCCCATGAAAATTCATGAATATCAAGCGAAAGAGATTTTCGCGTCGTACGGAATTCCGGTGGATAAAAGTATTGTATGCCGCACGGTGGACGATGCGGTAAAAGCTTACGAGATGCTTGACTCACAAAAAGTTATCGTAAAAGCACAGGTGCTCACCGGAGGAAGAGGCAAAGCCGGTGGTGTGAAACTGGCCAAGGATGAAATGGAAATGCGCAAGCATACTGCCGATATTCTTGGAATGGACATCAAAGGATTTGTTGTGGATAGAGTTCTTATCGGTCAGGCAGTAAACATTGCTTCGGAGTATTATGTAAGTTACATTGTGGACCGGAGCACCAAATCCACCATCATGATGCTGAGCAAGGAGGGCGGTATGGATATTGAAGAAGTTGCCCGCACTACACCCGAGAAAATTCACAAATTTGTGATTGACCCCATGATCGGCGTACCCGATTATCTGGCACGAGAGGCAGCATTCAAATTATTCGACGACATTAATCTGGTTAATCAGGCCGTGCCCATTTTTCAGAATCTGTACAAATTGTTTGTGGAAAAAGATGCATCCCTGGCCGAGATAAACCCGCTGGTGCTCACCGCTGAAGGCAAGATAATGGCCATTGATGCAAAAATGACGTTTGATGACAACGCGCTATACCGCCACCCGAAAATCGCCGCTCTTTTTGAACCCACCGAGGAAGAAAAAAAGGAAAAAAATGCGAAAAGCAAAGGTTTCAGCTATGTAAACCTCGGCGGAGAGATCGGATGCATGGTAAACGGCGCCGGACTGGCAATGGCCACCATGGACATGATCAAGCTTTACGGTGGAAATCCGGCCAATTTTCTCGATATCGGCGGCAGTTCCAACCCCACGAAAGTGATTGAAGCGATGAAACTGCTGCTGAGCGACAAAAATGTGAAAGTGGTTCTTATTAACATTTTCGGCGGGATCACGCGATGCGACGATGTCGCCAACGGATTGCTGGAGGCATTTAATCAAATACAAACCGATATCCCCATCGTTATCCGCCTTACCGGAACAAACGAAAAAGAAGGCCGGGCACTCTTGCAAGGCACTAAGTTCAACGTGGCCGAAACCATGGGTGAAGCCGGTAAAAAAGCGGTGGAACTGGCCCGATAAGTTTACATCTTACAGTTCTGGCTGCAAACGTCTAATCGTCTAACAATCTAACAGTCTAACAGTCTAAAAAATATGAGCATTTTAATCAATAAAGATACCCGCCTTATTGTTCAGGGAATCACCGGACGCGACGGAAGTTTCCACGCTACAAAGATGAAAGCATACGGAACAAATGTAGTTGGCGGCACATCACCCGGTAAAGCAGGCGAAAACGTGGAAGGAATTCCGGTTTTCAACACCGTTAAAGATGCCGTTAACGAAACAAACGCCAACACGTCGGTTATTTTTGTACCGGCAAAGTTTGCCAAGGATGCAATTCTTGAGGCAGCCGACTCAGGCATAAAACTTATTGTTTGCATTACCGAAGGCGTTCCCACGCTCGACGTGGTTGAAGCATACCATTTTGTTAAAAGCAAGGGCGCACAACTTATCGGGCCGAACTGTCCCGGCCTAATTTCTCCCGAAGAAAGCATGGTGGGAATTATGCCTACGATGATCTTCAAAAAAGGCGGTACCGGCGTGATCAGCCGAAGCGGAACGCTTACTTACGAGGTGGTTTACAATCTTACCGCCAGCGGTATGGGACAATCAACCGCTATTGGTGTGGGCGGCGATCCTGTGGTGGGACTATACTATCAGGAACTTTTGGAAATGTTTGAAAACGATCCGGAGACCGACAGCATTGCACTAATCGGTGAAATTGGCGGCGATGCCGAAGAACGCGCCGCAGCCTACATCAAAGAACACATTACCAAACCGGTTGCCGTGTTCATTGCCGGACAGCAGGCGCCCCCCGGAAAACAAATGGGACACGCCGGTGCCATCATCTCCAGCGGATCGGGTACGGCAGCCGAAAAAATTGCGGCTTTCGAAGCCGTGGGCGTTCCTGTAGCCAAAGAACCCAGCGAAATACCGGAATTGCTGAGAAGCAGAATCAAAAAATAAAATATTCCGTTCCAACGGAATTATTTCTTCGCTTTGAAATTCATAAATACAAAGAGGGAGAACATGAACTTAGGTAAAGGACATGCTTTTACCTAAGTTTTTTTGGAACACGATGAACACAATAAAAGACGAAACAAACCCACGCTTCTTTTAAAAACTTTTTTTACTACCTTTGCTGTTCCGTAATCGGGTTGCAACCCGATAAGAATTTTTAGCGAAACAACGTAAAATATGCCCGATATTTCAGAGCGCGGATTGCAGATGCCCGCCTCTCCCATCCGAAAATTAGCGCCGTTGTCCGATGCAGCCAAAGCACGCGGCGTAAAAGTATATCATCTCAACATCGGCCAGCCCGATTTACATACGCCCGAAAGCGCGCTGGAAGCCATCCGGTCTGTTGACCGGAAGATTCTGGAATACAGTCCCAGCGACGGCTACAAGTGGTATCGCGATAACCTCGTGAAATATTACGCCACGTTTGATATTGAACTGACTCCCGAACAAATCATCGTCACCGCAGGCGGCTCCGAGGCCGTTCTTTACGCGTTTATGGCCTGTCTGAACCCGGGCGACGAAATCATCGTGCCCGAACCGGCCTATGCCAACTACATGGCTTTTGCCGTATCGGCAGGCGCCGTCATCAGAACCATCCCCTCGACCATTGACACCGGTTTTGCCCTGCCGCACGTTGACGAATTCGAGAAACTGATCAACCCGCGCACAAAGGGCATCCTCATTTGCAATCCCAACAACCCTACGGGTTATGTGTACACACCCGACGAAATGCAGCAGATCAGCCATCTGGTGAAAAAATACAACCTGTATCTGTTCTCCGACGAGGTTTACCGGGAATTTATCTACAGCGACACGCCCTACGTCTCGGCGTGCCACCTGAAAGAGATTGAAGAGAATGTGGTGCTGATTGATTCGGTTTCGAAACGCTACAGCGAGTGCGGCATTCGCATCGGCGCGCTGATCACCAAGAACAAAAAGCTGCACGATACCGTTATGAAGTTCTGCCAGGCGCGCCTGAGTCCGCCACTGATCGGACAAATTGCAGCAAACGCGTCGCTCGATGCAGGCGAAGCTTATCTGAAGGATAGTTTTGATGAGTACAAAAGCCGCCGCGATTTTCTGATTGAGCGGCTCAATAACATTCCCGGCGTATATTCGCCGATGCCCATGGGCGCTTTTTACACCGTAGCCCGACTTCCGGTGGACGATGCCGACGCGTTTTGCGCGTGGTGCCTGTCGGATTTCCGATACGAAGATCAAACCGTTTTCATGGCGCCGGCATCGGGATTTTACGTGACGCCGGGGCTTGGGAAAAACGAGGTTCGCATCGCTTATGTGTTAAACAAAAACGACCTTGCCAAAGCGCTCACCGTGCTCGAAAAAGCGCTGGAGGCCTATCAATATACGTGGTAAACCGTTATTTTTTGCAAAAAAATGAATGCCGAACTGTTTATAGCCAAACGAATTTATAAGGGCGACAAGAAAAATGAGAAGCGGGTTTCGTCGCCCGCTATCCGAATCGCTATCGCGGGCATCGCGCTGGGATTAGCGGTGATGATCGTTGCCGTATGCATTATCGTGGGTTTCAAGAAAGAAATTCGCGAGAAGATTGTCGGGTTCGGCGGACACATTCAGATCACTAATTTCGATAACAACGCGTCTTACGAACACGCGCCCATATCGTTTTCCGACACGCTGGCGGCAAAATTGGCGGCTAATCCCGCCATTCGGCATGCGCAGGGATTCATTACCAAGCCGGGCATCATTAAAACCGATAACGATTTCCAGGGCGTGGTGCTGAAAGGCGTCGGCAGTGATTATGACTGGAATTTCTTTAAAAAAAACCTGATCGAGGGCACCATTCTCCAACCCAACGATACGTCTGCCACTAATCCGGCGATTATCTCAAAAACCATAGCCGACAGGCTTCATTTAAAATTCGGCGACAGCTTCACCGTTTATTTCGTGCAGGAACCCGTAAGGGCACGGCGTTTCAGAATAACAGGCATTTACCAGACCAATTTTGAGGATTACGACAAGCTCTACGTTATCACCGAAAAAAGCATTCTGGCCCGGTTGAACGACTGGTCAGGCGATATGGTAAGCGGAATAGAAGTAACCGTAAAAGATTTTAACAAGCTCGACAGAACGGCGCAAGACCTGTTTTTTGAGATGTCGTCTTACAAAGACCGGTTTGGGAACTCGCTCTACGCACGCTCCATCAAAGACATCAATCCGATGATATTCAGCTGGCTAAGCCTGCTCGATATGAACGTTTGGGTAATTATTATCCTCATGATCATCGTTTCGGGCTTCACCATGATCTCCGGTTTGCTAATCATCATTTTGGAACGCACCAACATGATCGGTATCATGAAAGCCATGGGCGCGCGCGACATCAGCATCCGCAAAGTATTTTTGTATCTTTCGGCGTTCCTTATCGGGCAGGGAATGTTGTGGGGAAATGTTATCGGGTTGGCTGTTTGTTTCATTCAAAAGTATTTTCAGGTACTCAAACTCGATCCCGTAACCTACTACCTTTCCGCCGTACCCATTGATCTGAACCCACTGTTCATCCTGTTGCTCAATGTGGGAACACTCATTGTTTCGCTGTTGATGATGATTGCTCCGTCGTATCTCGTGGCAAAAATTACTCCGTCAAAATCCATCCGCTTCGAGTAAAACTATCGGGACAATCTTCACAAATTCCTGCTATTTTTCGGAAAAAATTCGCGAATCTATTGCTTTTTACGTATTTATTCGTATTTTTGAAAAGTGTTCAAATTCTGATCTTTCACAGCAAAAAATACCATCATTATGCAAGATTTATCACGTCGCAACTTTATTCGCACCGGCCTTACGGGAATAGCCGGATTAACCGTAGCTTGTTCGGGATTGGGAAAAATAAACGGTTCACGACAAACCAGTGTAGATACTGTAAAACTGGGAAACACGGGGCTGAAAGTTTCGCGGATTGCGCTGGGCACCGGGTCCAAAGGTGGCTCCAAGGCATCGAACCAAACCCGCATCGGGATGGATAAATTCGTGGAGATGGCGCGCCATGCATACGACCGGGGCATACGCTTCTTCGATATGGCCGATTCGTACGGTACGCATCCGTATGTGGGGCAAGCCATTAAAACGATGCCGCGCGAAAAAATCACGTTGCTCACAAAAATCTGGACATACGAAGACGGATCGGAGAAAAATACGCCTGTGCGGGAATCCATTGATCGCTACCGGCAGGAAATCGGGACGGATTACATTGATATTGTGCTGATGCACTGCCTGATGAGTGGCGGATGGCATCAAAACCGCACCCATTACATGGACGGACTGGCGAAAGCGAAACAAGACGGATTGATCAAAGCCGTGGGCGTATCGTGCCACAACTGGGACGCGATGGCCGAAGCTGTTGACAGCCCCTGGGTGGATGTTATTCTGGCGCGCATCAATCCGTTTCAGGCGCTTATGGACGGAACGCCGCAGGCGGTAAGCGATCTGCTGGCGAGAGCCAAAAAGAACGGGAAGGGAATTATCGGGATGAAGATTTTCAGCGAAGGCCGCCACGCCACCGATGCGGAACGCGAGCAATCGCTCAAATACGCGCTCACCGATGCCAATATTCATTGCATGACGCTCGGCATGGAGTCCGTCGCGCAGGTGGATGATGCAGTGGACAGGGTGATGCGGTTGGTGTAGGGTCATAGCGTTACCCTACTTGAATAAAAGTAACCGACCTCCCAGTAACGCTATATATTTTGACTTATTTTCCGAAGAGAGAAAAGACTGTTCTATTTCTTTCTTCATTTTTTTTTCCGCTTTAATTAATCGGTTAAAAGAATTTTGAATTTGCTTTTCTGTTAATTGAAATTTCAACCCTAAATTGATAAAATCAAATTTGGTCAATCTTTTTCTCTTCCCATTGATGGCTAATGCTGTTTCTTCGCTATCTTCAGGAAGATGCAATTGAACATTCAACAGGTCGTAAGCTGGAGCTAAAACCCACTCTTCATCTTTCAGAATCAGAGAAAAGTTTTTTAGATGCATGTCATTGTTCCCGGTAAGGTAGCTGAAAACAATAACTTCAAAAAGCCGAAGTAAATCAAATAGCGTATTGGATGAATGTTCGCCAACTGCTTTTCCCACCTTTTCCACCGAGCTTTTGTATTTATCAAAAGCTTCCAAAATCTGAAACATATCCAGCATATGGATTTTTTCTCCTATTTCCGTACGATCTATCCGTTTGGTAATGTAGGAAAGTTCGCCTGATTTTAACCGAATCAGCGATGATGGAACTACCGAAATTCCGCAAAGTTCAGCCATCCTCATGGTGAGGTGCTCGTTTTCGGGCATTTGAAGGAAAGTACCATTTTGAGGTTTGAGAATATAATTTCCACCCAACGCACCCATAACTGTTAATCGTCCTTTGCTACCGTCTTGCAAAACATCGTTGATAAACCCCAAAGAGAGTTTAGGCTGCACTCCCGGAACGGTTACCGAACTTTCTACCACTTCTTTGGCTAATTTAGCCATTTCAGCCATAGTGTAGTCCAAAACAGGCGGTTGTTTACTTCCGAAAAAGCGTGCGCTACACGAAGCATGAAAATCAACCTCCGCAACTAATTCCTGATAGCAATATAGACACTTTTTACTCATCGCTTTCATCTATTATGGGAATTACACTTACCGCGCCGATGCAGTTTTTACAACACGCCAACAGCAAACCCATACTGTCGTTTGGGTTGAGTTTCCAACTTTTGGATGCAATTTCCAGCAACCAGCCTTCGGGGATTAACCCTTCAAAAAACGGGAATAACCGATTGTCCTGATACGCTTTATCGGACACAGGCATAGAAAACGTTATGGGTTGATTTGGGAACTGCTTGATATACACTTTGTCATAGGCAAACAGATATTCGCCTTCATCAGTTTCCGTGAGGATTCCGGCAAAATCGTCTTTATAAAATACTTTTCCCTGTCTCATGGCTCAATCTCCTTGTGATTTACAGGCGCCAACTTATTTCCAAACATCATCAACACCTGATTTACTTTTGCCAAACTGAGATTTTCCTTGCCTTGCTCTATTTTCCGAACGACAGTAAGCGCAACACCTGCTCTGTCGGCAAATTCTTGCTGCGTGAGCTTGGCTTCTCTCCGTTTTGTTTTAATGAATTTTGCTAAACTTTGCACCATAATTATATGCTTTTGCAGTTATTTTGATGCAAATATAAATATTTATATTTAAAAGCATATAAAAAAGATGAAATAAATTGATTTATATGTGATGAGATATAAAAGATGCTAATATTTTCCTGTTTTAAGAGCTGAAAAGTTTTTCTGAATTATGGGTTTATCACGTTACTGATTACTCATTTTCTTCGTAATAATACGAGTAATCAACCCCTTTCAGGAACATTTCCCTGCTATTGATTTCATCGGTGAGGGCATTCTCCAGCAAGCCTTTTAATTCCGTGCTGTCCACGGAACTTTTTACCATTGCATTGAGGTATTCTTTTTTGCCGATCTTGCTCCAATCCACGCAACGCTTTAGTTGTTTCTTAAAAATTAAATCCAACCAAATGCGCATGCTTCGCCCGTTACCTTCCATAAAAGGATGGGCTAAATTCATTTCCACATATTTATCCACAATTTCTTCGAACGTACTCTCGGGCATTTGTTCAATCTGTTTTAAGGTGTTACCTAAAAATTGTGCTACAGCAAATTGAAATCCGCCTTTCGAGATGTTTTTTTGACGAATTTGTCCGGCAAACTCATAAAGTCCGCCGAAAAGATAGGCGTGGATTTGCTGTAAGCCTTTCGTTGTTCCAACTTCGATGTTGTTTATAAACGATGTTTCAAATAAGGCGTAGGCTTTGGTTTTGCTTTTTCCGTCAATGCTTTCATCGCTATATGTGAACCATTCTATAAACCGGTTTGCCTTTGTTCCCGGGAATTGTTTGCCTAGAGCAATAATCCCTTCGTAATCAAGCACATCCGTTAAATATCGTTTGCCGTCTTTTGCAATAAGTTTCAGTTGGTTAGTAGTACTAACCAACTCGTTGTTTTGTTTTTTGAGTTTTGTTTTGAGATATTTCCAATAATTTCGTGTCTTGTTGTAATCGTCTTGGTCGGTAAGCACTGCAACTATATCCAAAACGGAAAACCACAACTTGGAATTTTCTTCGTCCCAAACGGCACGAACTTCTCGGTCATCAAAAAAACGAATGGATATTTTGGTATTGCTGTTCATTGGATTATTTCCCTATACAAAACTTACTAAAAATATTCCCCAAAATTTCATCCGTAGATATTTGTCCCGTGATTTCACCCAGATAAAACATACATTCGCGAATGTCTTGCGAGAGGAAATCGCTTGCAATACCGGTTTCTAACCCCTCTTTCACCCGACGAATAGCATTCAATGCGTTGCTTAACGCTTCGTAATGCCGAAGGTTAGTAACAATCACATCCTCTTCACCTATGGAGGGGATGGCGGCAAGTTTCACAAGCAGCCGTTGCAATTCTTCCGTATTTCGTTGTTTTTTCGCCGAAATAAACAGCCTGTCGGCTTTCGGGTTGGGCAACAAGTGTGTTTTTTCGGCAAGTTCCGCTTCCGAAAGCAGGTCGGCTTTATTGAAAAGCAAAATGACGTTTTTATTCTCCAGTTTCGGAATAATGGATTGCGACAAGGTTTCGATCTGCGCCTTCGGCGTGGTTAAATCAATCATCCACAACACGATACTCGCCTGTTCAATTTTCTGGAACGTGCGTTCAATTCCAAGGCTTTCAATGGTATCGGTAGTGTGGCGGATACCTGCGGTATCAATAAAGCGAAACGCTACGCCCGCGATGTTCACAGTGTCTTCGATCACATCGCGCGTGGTGCCGTGAATATCGGAAACAATGGCTTTGTCCTCGTTCAGCAGCAGGTTGAGCAGTGTGGACTTGCCTGCATTGGTTTCCCCGATAATTGCCACGGGAATGCCGCTTTTAATGGCGTTTCCGAGTTGGAAAGAATCGGTGAGTTTGGTAATTTCGGTTTCAATTTCCTGCGTGAGTACGTACAGTTTTTCGCGATTGGCAAACTCCACATCTTCTTCCGAAAAATCGAGTTCCAGTTCGATCAGCGACACAAATTGCAACAACTTATCGCGCAAGTCGGCGAGTTTTTTGGCGAAACCGCCACGCATCTGATTCATCGCTACGCGATGCGATGTCCGCGACGACGACGCGATTAAGTCCGCCACCGCTTCGGCCTGACTTAAATCGAATTTTCCGTTGCGGAAAGCGCGGCGCGTAAACTCGCCGGCTTGCGCCAACCGTGCGCCCTCGGCGAGCAGCAGTTCCACGATCTTCTGCTGAATATACACCGAACCGTGGCACGAAATCTCCACACTCTCCTCACCCGTGAACGAGTGCGGCGCACGGAAAACGGTTACGAGCACTTCGTCAAGCACTTCATCCTTGTGCATAATTCGTCCGAAATGCACGGTATTGGCATCGGCATCCACTAATTTCTTCCCCGACGGCGAAACAAAAATCTTGTCCGTCAGCAAAATACTTCCTTCTCCCGATAAACGGATAACGGCGATCGCTCCCACTCCCGACGGGGTGGAAACGGCAACAATAACGCTCCCACCCGATTCAAATCCGGTTTCTGCGGAAAATAAATTATTTTTTCTGTCTTCAGCCATTTTTGTACTGCGGAAAGCGCTCTCAACTAACTCCCGATTTTTTTATTGATTTCCTTAAATTTGTTTCTGACCTGATTCAGTTGCCTCGAAATGCTTGCATCCCATTGCGATCCGTCAATCTGCAGCACAAAACCACCCAGTATCTTCGGATCGGTTGTGAATTCAAGTTCAATATCTTCGTGCAGTTTCTCCTCCATCAACCCGATGAGGCGTTGCTTCGTATTTTCGTCTATGGCAACAGCGGTAACAAGTTTGCCGTCTGTGATGTTGTGACGTTGGCGATAC
>JAQVEB010000259.1 GCA_028698105.1 Petrimonas sp.
AATCATCCTGTTTACCAACCCTTTCACCGGCGCCGAGGCCATTCTCATCTTCATCGGCATATTTTTGCTGATCTATGGTGTCTCGGAAGTGTATATGGCATGGAAATTAAGCAGAAAACCGACGGTCTGAGATGATAATCAAATCGAGTAAGGAAAAGCAAAGACAGCAATCAAAGCAATACAAACCATGATAACGAACAAAATAATCGGAAAAATAAGAATCTCCGACGTCATTAAAGCCGCTCTTTTGCTGACCTTAATCGTCGGGGTTTCCTTAACCGGCTGCAAAACGGCTAGAAAAGCCGCAAGCCCGGCACAACAGCCGCCCAACGTAAAACTGGTGAAAAACAACGCCGAAGAAGAAAAAGACTCGGTGGAATACGAACTGATCGTGCTCGATCCGAAATTCGAATCGTGGCTGGCTACCCAACCTCCTGCGACTTTTTACTCGCAGCAATATTACGAAACCTGGAACCAACAGTACGTGACCGAATGGAATCACCGACACAACAACCCGTTGCGCTACGGTAGTTTCTACGAAACGTATATCGACTATGATCCCCACATCGATTACGGCCTCGAACTCAACTACCGGTTGTATTCCTATTTCCGGTTTATAGAAGACGAATACGGCATCGTCCTCGTTCCGCGAGCCCGATAATGAAAGTTTCTATTGATTCTTTGGATTTAGGATTTAATATGCATCGATTATGACGGCAAAACGTAAGGTTCGGACAAGAAGTATTCCGTTCAGATCAATTAAACGTACTTATTTTAGATGATGAAAAACCTTTTACGGAGGAACTGAATGAGTTTTTCCAACATTCGGGTTATAAATCCTTTGAAGCAAATACATGGGATGAGGTGCAGAAAATTCCGGAAACGGAGAAAATTGACTTGTTGATACTGGATGTATGGCTGCCCAAAGTTAACGGACTTGATATATTAAAAGAAGTAAAGAGAAATTTAGAAGTTAGAAATGGGAATTATAAATTGAGAACTGCTAATTACAAAGAAATAGAGAAATGGAAAGTAAAAAAATAAAAATTTTAAATTACGAATTTTCGTTTTGTTTGTTCTTTTTTCTGCCGGTGTGGATATTTATTTGTACAGCGGCAAGAGTTCTGCCTTTCAGGCAGCAATGGTAGGGATGTCTTTGTCCGCAGGTCGTGACCTGCGGTTATGAAGGTTATTGCCTTTCAGACAAAAGTTAGCCGGTGAATTGAAGGCTTTCACTGCGATGAATATTTCTGTATTCGAAGATGTTTTCCTGCTTGAAAAGCCGAGTTTTCATAACCGCAGAATAAATTCTGCGGCATGAATCGTCGTCAGAAACCTGCCTGGAAGGCAGAACTTTTATTTGCCACGAAGGCGCAAAGACGCGAAGTCCTCAGATTATCGGAATTCATCAGTAAATCGATAAATCATCAAATCAATCAATTGTACATTGTGCATTATCCATTGACTCTTGGGGCGTTGCCCCAAACCCCACATGCTTTTTTGCCTTGATGCAAAAAAGTATGCAAAAAAGATCAAGACTGCATCTCCTCATCGACCCGATGGCTGCTTGTTCGCTAAAAGACAAATAACTCGCCGCCTTGCGGCGGCTCAAACAGCTTGTCTTTTGCCTGACGGCACGCTCCCTGCGCAGATCGGGTACCCCGATGATGAGATGAGGTCAGGAAATTAATGGATAATTGATAATTAACAATTGAGAATTTAAGAAGTGAAGAAGTCGGAAGTGGAGGAAGATCATAACCCCTGCACTGCCTGGCGGCAGCGCTTGTCCCCTTATCTTAAGGGGACGGTTTATGGCAAGTGTGATCCGACTCCCCTCTTAAGATAAGAGGGGTACTCACGTAGGCAGGGGGGTGTTATGATGTAATGGATAATGGATAATTAACAAGAAATAAAGAAATGGGAAGTAGAGAAATAAGAATTTCAAATTACTAATTTTCGTTTTGTTTGTTCTTTTTTCTGCCGGTATGGATATTCATTTGTACAACGGCAAGAGTTCTGCCTTTCAGGCAGCAATGGTAGGGATGTCTTTGTCCGCAGGTCGTGACCTGCGGTTATGAAGGTTATTGCCTTTCAGGCAAAGGCAGCCTTATTGTCGAAGGAAGGCGACACATCGTTTTTCAGAATGTTTTCGGCTTGAAAAGCCGGATTTTCACAAGGAATTGCAGGTTACCAATTTCGAATTACGAATTTCCATTCCGGTAGTTCTGGATGTAAGGTGGTAAATCGTCAAACAGAAAAATATCATAACCCCTGTGCTGCCCGGCGGCACGCTCTTTGCGCAGATCGGGTACCCCGATGAGGAGATGAGGTCGGGAAAATTAATGGAGAAATTGATAAAATGCATAATGGAGAAGGGATGAAAGAAAGGAGACTCTGTAAAACGGCTTTTGCCGCGATTTGCGAAAGCAAAAATGGCAGTAAATCGGCGACAGATTCGGAAAAAGTCGGCGTTTGTTCGGAATTGAAATCCTCAAAATCCTCAATATCCTCAGTTGAGGATATTGAGGATTTTGGGACAAAACCCCATTCGTTCAAGTTTAGCGTCATCGAACTTGGATGCAAGACCAAATACAGGGAACAAACTCCTGTAGTTTCCTTCAGAAGTTTGAGAACATGCGTTATGCAGGACAGCAACGCTTTTTCTGCCGGTTTATCGAACGCGAGCCTTCCGTCGACCGTATGAAAGCCGATTTTCTCCGCTGCTTTGCTAATCCCCAACATCGACACGCCTTCCCGCCCGATAAAACAGTTGTCGCGCAAATGCTCCAATGCGTATTGCTTGCCGTAATGCTCTGCAATCATGCAGATACATGCCGGACCGCAGTCCATTGCGTCGGGTTGTTTGGTGAATGGAAAGGACATCCTATTTATCATTTTTTATTTCAATCGCTTTAATTCGTTTTCTCCAGCTCCGGTACCCTTATATTTGCTTTTCACCGAGTTAAATTTATAACGTACCGTCAATTCTACTTCGCGACTATCGTACTGATTGAATTGCAGTAAATCCATTTGATGATTGTGAAGCAAGGTACCGTCTTTTCTCCCTCTAAACACATCATGGCCTTTTAACGCTACTTGCAGTTGGTCGTTGAGGAATGACTTTGTAATCCCAACATTTACTACAAATTGATTATTACTCAAATATGCATTCTGATAATTACCTTTGCCCTGAAAACTCATGTCAAGTGTGAACAGAAAATTTCCTGATAACGAAAAGGAATTATTAAGCGAGGTAATGGGCATGGGTTTGTTTAAAACAAGGAGAACATCGTTGGCAGTAATAGTAAGCCATTGCTTAACGAATCCCACACTTGCTTGCGGTGACCAAAGTCCGAAAGTGGGCGAGGCTGTAAGAAATGTAGCTAAGGTGGGAAGTTTCTCCAAATTGCGATAGGCAAGCAAAGTAACTGCTGGATTTTCTTCCAGCTGCTCAGCCCAATAAATCACGGCATTCTTTTCTTTTTTGTAGGTCGCCACCAACTGCATAAATTTCCATGTGCCTATCAGTGTAACGTCGTGAACAGTGGAAGGTGTGAGATACGGATTTCCAGTCTGTAGTGAGAAGCGGTTAACATAAAATACATTGCTACTCAGTTGGCGATAGGTCGGACGATTCGTTTTTGCCGTATAACTTAGTTGCAACTGTACATTTTTTAATTGAGTGGAAAAGGAAATAGTGGGAAACCATTGGTCATACCGTTTACTTTGCTCATCAATTTTCAGGTCGTTGTCGAAATAATCTGAACGCACGTTTTCGTATCGTAACCCCGCACTAAATTGACCAATGGGTATGGACCGCGAATACTCTGCAAAAAAACTATTGTTTTGTTCCTGAATAATGGTGTTGGACGAAGGAACAATACTTTGGTTGTTTGTGTACTCATCTTTCCGATCAGTGTCTGTTAATTCGCTACTCACAGATAGCTGTCCTCCCAAAACCGGATACGAAAACACCAACTTTGCCGCCATAAGTCGATTGTTTACCCTATTTCCAGAATTTACTTTACGGTCATCATATTCCTGACTATTTTCTGTTACAAAAGATTGTGATACAGCTGTTCCTTTATAAAAATCGGTATTGAAGTCGAGTTTGAAATTGCCAATACTTCCACTGTAATATCCATTGAAGCGATGTGCGGGCTTATTACTTGTTCTCATTTCTTCTACACTTTTCCATTTATCGTAAAAAACTCCATCAGCAAGCACCATGCTGTTGAGTTCAGTAAGCGAGTTGTTGCTAGGATATGCCGTGTGCGTGTACTTCATTCCTATATAGTGTTTAGGCGAAATTTCGTAATTCAAACCAGCAATACCTGTGAGGGTATGAGATAAACGATCTGAATACATATTGTTTTCCTGTGTCCAAAGAGTATCCACGTAAGTTGTTTGAAACAGTTTGGAGTCTTGTATAGAAGCATTCCTGTTGTATGAGAAAGTCCCAAATATATCCAAGCCATTTTTGCGGTAGTTCAGATTCAATTGTTCGGTTAAATCGGTGTTCTGCGATTGCCAATAGCTCGAACGAACATCAAAACTGAAACCGTCTCCCGCTTTGCGTGTGGTGTTGATCCGAATAACGGCTTTCACCGTGG
>JAQVEB010000260.1 GCA_028698105.1 Petrimonas sp.
GCGGAATCTTTCAATGCAAAGATCAAATTTTTTAGGACATCTTTGAGAGGAGTCGTGGATATTAAATTCTTTCTTTTTAGATTGACTAATATTTATGCTTAAAACACATAACTTTGCAGGTGATCCCACAACGCTGCTAAATGGAGCGTTTTTTCATTCAAAATCTTCCTAAACAAAAAAAGACCACCTCGATCGAGATGGCCTCTTTTGTCATTGGTTTATATGGTTTAGTACGTAAGGTAAAAAAGATTGTTTTAGGTTATCGCTTGCAAAGATAGAGCGCGCTTTTTAAATAAACAAATAAAAAAACATATTATAAAACATATTATTGCGTGTACTAATCACGTTTATAATTGATCTATATGTGCGAATAACCGGTTAATCAAGCAATTAAAGACAAAAAAAAGAGGAAATTAAAATCATTATTTTCCTCTCTTTTACTTCTTTTGCGAGAATTATTTTCTTATACCCAATTCTTTAATGATTGCACGATATCTTTCGATATCCTTTTCAATCAGGTAGTCCAGTAAACGACGACGTTTACCAACTAAAATTCTCAGCGATCTTTCCGTGTTATAATCTTTTTTGTTTGACTTCAAATGTTCAGTCAAATGCGAAATACGGTATGAAAACAATGCTATCTGCGCTTCAGGTGAGCCGGTATCAGTGTTAGACTTTCCGTGTTTTGCAAAGATCTCTTGCTTTTTTTCTGCGTCTAAATACATAAATTTATATCATTAAAATAACTTTTGGGCTGCAAAGATAGGGGTTATTTTTTTTACAGCCAAGTATTTCGCGATAAATCATCGTTCGCGACGCAAAAGTTTACCGCTAAGTTTCTTTATAGCATTGGTTATTTCCTGATCGGGTTCAATCACGTTATATTCGCCCCAGAAATCGGGATCCTGAAAATATTCCACTTTCTCGGCGATGACGTCTGTTGAGCGTATTCTTTCTTTTCGCGGAAACTTCACCACATCGTCCGTATAGCGATCGGTGATTGCCATTTCGGAACTGATGGTGTACATGGTGGAGAACAACCCGAAAAAGCGGTTCGTCCATCGTACCTTAAAGGCTACATCGGTACTGCTGTAATTAAAATACCATTTCCCGTCCTGCTCAACATAATTCACGGTATATTTGGCGTGATCAACCGCTACCCTCATTTTCGAAGGTTTCTTTTTGATAAAAATGTTGGACGCATCTTTCCGGTCTTCCACATTCATGTTAAATTCCATGCGCGTGAAAGCCAAACTTTTGACATCGAGATAAATATCCCCCCTAAACAGAATATCTTTAATTCCCGCGCGCGGCGCAAAAGAGATCATATAATGCGGTTTGTCGTTAATGTTGATCAAACCTTTTACATCAAACGTGTACTCGGCGCCGTCTTTCCCGAAAACGATTTCGGGATTTTTGGCGATATCCAGCAGCAACGCATCGCTAATCCCTCCTTGAAACTTCATCAAAATGGTGTCGCGTGGACTAATGTCGGTGGCTTTTCGTCCGATGTAAATGCGCGCCTGATCGTTTTGAAAAGAGCTGTAGGAAGCTTTGTAAATGTCGAGCACGGCCTCCACCAGTGAAATGTAGTTGCTTCCCTTTTTGATGGATTCCCGATAAAAGGCGATCATCATATTCGGATCATCGGGATAATTTTCCCGAATGCGCGACAGTGCATCCGTAATGAGCTGTTCTCCGTTTCCGGAAACCACTTCAACCTCATTTAGCTGTATGGGCGATGGCGCAAGGCGGATGAAGTTATTCGGACTATCAATCAGCGTAACAACAGGAATACGTTTATTTTCGTATCCCAGATAACGGATGATCAACTGTGAGTTTCTGAGCAAAGAAGGAACCCTGACCGAAAAATACCCATCCTGATTGGTTACGCTGGAAACATTTGAATTTCTGATGGTTATAGTGGCATACATCAACGGTTCGTCCGTATCCTGGGTGATAACTCGCCCACGCAATACATACGTGGTGTCTTTTACTTGTTGTAAATCGGCTGTGGAAGCAAATAAACCAGACACACACAACGTGAGTAACAAAGTCGTTATAAAGGTTTTCATAACATGATAAACATAAAAAGAAAACAAAATAAAAAACGGCACATGAATAAACAAAGAAAATATTTTCCTTTGAATAAAACAATAGAATTCTGATATTTAACAAAAGAATAACATATCGGCAAAAATGATGTGGTTGCGGAAATAATCATACTTATTTGCGGTGAAATTACCCGATATTGAAGTTAAATATATAAATTTGTAATCCAAGAAAGATTAAAATTCAAATCGGATGGTATATAAATACGATTTCCTGGTCATCGGTTCCGGTATAGCGGGCATGAGCTTTGCGCTCAAGGTTGCCAAATACGGCAAAGTTGCCGTTATAGCCAAAAATTCACTCGAAGATGCAAACACGTATTATGCTCAGGGAGGCATAGCTTCCGTGACAAATCCCTGGGATAATTTTGAGAAACATATTGCCGATACGTTGGATGCAGGCGCCGGACTGTGCGATGTGAAAGTGGTGGAGAAAGTGGTGCGCGAAGCGCCGGCTCAGATAAAAGAGCTGATAAGCTGGGGTGTTGATTTCGATAAAGACGAAAAAGGCAATTTCGACCTGCACAAGGAAGGCGGACACTCCGAGTTTCGCATCCTTCACCATAAAGACAACACGGGAGCCGAAATACAGATGAGCCTCATTGAGGCTATCCGCAGTCATCCGAATATTGATGTTTTCGATAACCATTTTTCGATAGAGATCCTTACCCAACACCACCTGGGGCAAGTGGTAACCCGACATACGCCCGGCATTGAGTGTTACGGCGCCTACATTATGGATCAGGATACCAATCAGGTGGATACTTTCCTTTCCCGCGTGACCATGATGGCGACAGGCGGAATCGGGTGTGTGTATCAAACCACCACAAACCCGTTGGTGGCTACCGGAGACGGTATCGCCATGGTTGCCCGCGCCAAAGGCGAGATAAAAGGCATGGAATTCGTACAGTTTCATCCCACCGTGCTGTATCATCCGGGCGAGCGTCCCTCGTTCCTTATCACCGAAGCTATGCGCGGATACGGCGCCGTACTGAAAACAAAAGACGGCAAAGAGTTCATGCAGAAATACGATGAACGCAAATCCCTTGCCCCGCGCGATATCGTAGCCCGCGCCATCGACACGGAAATGAAAAACCGCGGAGACGATTGCGTTTATCTGGACGTTACGCACAAAGACCCCGAAGAAACAAAAAAACACTTCCCCACAATCTACGAAAAATGCCTTTCCTACGGAATAGATATTACCAAAGACTACATTCCCGTTGCGCCCGCAGCACATTATTTGTGCGGTGGAATACGTGTGAATCTGGATGGTGAAACAAGTATTCAACGTCTGTACGCGAACGGCGAATGTGCGTGCACCGGTTTACACGGCGCGAACCGGTTGGCGTCCAACTCACTGATCGAAGCGGTGGTTTTTGCCGATACGGCCGCAAAGCATTCCATCCCAATATTCAACGATTTCCCCTTCAGGGAAGATATTCCGGCATGGAATGCCGAGGGAACCACCTGGCCCGAGGAAATGGTGCTGATAACGCAGAGTTACAAAGAGGTGGGCGAACTGATGTCGGCGTATGTGGGCATTGTTCGTTCCGATTTGCGCTTGCAGCGCGCCATGGAGCGTCTGAACATCCTTTTCCGCGAAACGGAAAGCTTTTTCCAG
Organism: Petrimonas sp.; assembly: GCA_028698105.1. GTDB lineage: Bacteria > Bacteroidota > Bacteroidia > Bacteroidales > Dysgonomonadaceae > JAQVEB01. The sequence continues at coordinate 3,736 of JAQVEB010000260.1, forward strand.
CGTTCGGTGGTGTCGCGCGATATTTGCGAGTTGCGCAACATCATTAAAGTGGGCTACATGATCATCAAACAGGCTACCGCCCGAAAAGAAAGCCGTGGCCTGCATTACACCATTGACTATCCGTATCCGTTACCGAATTCCGAATTGTAAATGAAGAAACTGCTCAACATAAAAGGCCGCCTGCTGGAGCTTTCCACACCCATGGTGATGGGTATTGTGAACGTAACGCCCGATTCTTTCTTCGGAGACAGCCGTAAAAATTCGGAAAAGGAAATCGTTGAACGCGTAACACAGATACTCAGTGAGGGAGGTTCCATTATTGATATCGGCGGACAATCCACTACGCCAACCTCCACTTTGCTTTCGGCAAAAGAGGAGTTGGAGCGGCTGGAGCCGGCGTTGAAAATTATCCGGCGGGAATTTCCCGAGGCAGTTTTATCGGTGGATACGTTTTATGCCGATGTAGCTAAAGTATCGGTCGAAAAATACGGTGTGGACATCATCAACGATGTTTCCGGCGGACAGATTGATGACCAAATGTTTTCGGCCGTTGCATCGCTCAATGTGCCGTACATTCTCATGCACATGCGCGGAACGCCGCAAACCATGCAACAATTCACGGATTACGATAATTTTCTTCAGGATATATTGTATTATTTTTCGGAGAAAATGTCGCGGCTAAACCAATTGGGCGTAAACGACGTTATTATTGATCCGGGATTCGGGTTCAGCAAAACGTTGTCGCAGAACTACGAATTAATGTCGTATCTCCGTTACTTCGATGTGTTTGAAGCGCCCGTTTTGGTGGGTATCTCCCGAAAGTCAATGATTTACAGGTTGTTCGGCTCAAGCGCCGGCGAAAGCCT
>JAQVEB010000261.1 GCA_028698105.1 Petrimonas sp.
GTTTCCCGGATTTTTTACGATATTGAACCGCTCAACCGTCTTGTTTAGTTGCTCAAGCTTCGCCGGATCGCTTTGCAGCTTCTCACGTAGAATACGAATTTTCTCCGCATCCTGAATCCCTTCGCGCAAACGCTCAAAGCGAATGGAACTCCGTCCGTCGGGATAAACAATGTACGTATCGCCGGCAGGCCACGTGCGGAACCGGGAATCCACGAGCGGGTCTTTCACCCAACTGTTGTATGCCCAGCGAAGAAAGCCGTCGAAACCGGCAGCCACGGTGTACCACCCGATAAACGCGCCTTCGGCAGGTTCGGAAAACGTGAACACGTTGGGAAATACATCGGCGCAGCACACATACCAGGTGGTAATGTATCCTTTTTCGGCACGATACACGCGATCGGCTTCATCCACAACAGCGCCGTGTGCTACGCACAAATCGGTCAACTGGTCGGGATATTCTTTATAACTCTTGTGGTTGTCGGCCAACGCAACACCCATTCCGGGAGCCGCTTCTCCGAGAAGTTTGAGCATCGCCTTCATTTCGGCGGGGCCGCGTTCGTCCATCGCAATATGCGTAATTTCCCGCCAGCCTTTCGCGTCCAGATGAGCGGTGAAGTCTTTCAGAAACGGCTTCCACATATCGGCATATTCTTTTGTTCCGGGAGCAACCGACACCTTTATTTCTTTTCCCTCTTTTTCATCGTAATAAAACAGAATGTTTCCCCACGGAACCATCGAATAGCAATTTATCTGGTTTTTGATGCCCAAATCCATCATAAATTGCACCCAATTATCGAAAACCGTATAGTCGTAACTCCATGAGCCGTCTGCTTTTTTCGTCCAACCGATCATGGTGTCCAATGCATCTTCGGTCTGGCCGTTCCACGGACGTTTGTTGAGCGTTGCCGTAATCACTTTCTGTCCGGCATCGGCCAACATTTTCATCACGGGGCGCAGCGCATCCCAATGTGCCTGCGACCACGGCTCAACACCTGCGACGCGTGCCACGGCATACGGATTTTGCCACAAATCGAGATGAAATTTCCATTCCGCTGGCGGTGGAAGCGTCTGTGGCAAAACTTCGAGTTGAAACGTGAATTTATCTTTCTTTTTGCCGTCGGCAAACAATTGTAACGTGGATGTATAAACACCCGGCGCAGCATCCGAAGGTACATCCATCGTAATCCACACGGGGCGTGTGGTGTTGGGTGAGATATTGAAACACGATGTATTATCGAGTACATCTGCGCTCAACGACGAAGGGTAATCTTCGGGTTTGCGGTGGCCGCATCCTTCGGCAAATTCGTCGGTGATGACGTATCGCACGAAGTGTATTTTTGCCTTGTCGGCAGCAATAGTATTGCCATCGGATGTTTTGAAATCGGTGAACTCTCCCCGTATTTGCGATACGCTGTCTTTACTCCACACTACGAGCTGTGCCGAAACGCGTTCGCCTTTCCACGCCGTTCCTTTCCATTCCGCGGCAGGCGTAACCTGCGGAATCTCGTGCTTTACGTAGCGCGTATCAATGCTTCCTACCGAAGCCTGAAGCCCTTTCCCGACTGAATTCCAGTCAGAAGTGACGGTAACCGGCAGCGCGGCTTCCTCGTAAGTCTGACAGCCGGAAGTTGTTTCTTTCTGTTGTGAGCATCCTGTTGTTATGAGGATTGCGAGGAGAAGTGGAAATAATTTATTCATGAAAATTTGGATTTATAGGGTTTTCACTCGAGCATAAAATTCATTTGCGGCGTTTTCTCGGGGAAAAGCAGGCGAAAAGGATCTTTCTTATCCGATGTATGGTATCCCAACAGACATTGGGCAAGATTACGGATATCTATTTTTTGAAAATTGGTTTGATGCGACGGATCCCTTACAACTTCGCCCATGTGAAAGATAAATCCGTCGTTATTTTGCGAAATTATCTCATCGGCAATGGAAAATGAAGCTGCTTTTTCGGGGTAATGTGCGGCAAAAATCTTCAATAGCCTTTCCGCATCGGTTATCCGTGCCATGCCGATAAGGTTTTTTTTCGGCGGAAAGCCGAAAAGACGCGCCTCGTCAACAATTGCACGAAAATCATCGAAGTTTTTTTGCACAGTCATATCTTTTTTCCTGAACCATCCGTCAAACCCGGTGTAAGCTTCGTCGAGGTTTTGCGAATGTCTTTCCAGTAAATCCTGCAGCGAATATAAATAGTCTTCCCCGCTATCGAACGTCTGTGCGAATCCGAATTGATCGTAAAAGTCCAGCAGGTGTTTTTCCTGCGGCACCAATAAGGCAAGCGGGACATCGCGTTTTTTCATTTCCTTGAAAGCCTCCCGTATGAGCGCTGCCATGAAACCGCGTTTTCGTGCCTCGGGCAAGGTACAAAGGCCGGAAAAATAGGCAATCGGTATTTCGGTTTCGTGAAACGTGAATTGATGCGGCAGCATTTGGAGCGAAGCTACCGCTTTGTTGCCGTCGAAATAGAGCAAGGTGTTTTCGCCGCGGTATTTTTCGCGAAAATAAATGTCCATGTACGCATCGCTATCGCCGAAACACGTCTTCCACATGTCCCACACAAGTTGTTTGTCGGCTCTGTTCGCGTAACGTATCATTCTGTTTCCCTTGCTACAAATTTTTCGAGTAAAATATCCGGGTAATAAGATAATTTCGCCTTGCGAAGCGATTCTATTCCCATATCTTCCTCACGGTTAATGTAAGTGAAATTTGACGCTTCGTTCAGAACAAACTGCTGATTCATAATAGAATAAGCGCCATTGAAATTATCCGCCAGGGCTTTTTCCACATGAACATCAAACGTGTCCCGGGTGAGCGGTGCCCCCAACGAAAATGCCGCCATCTGTCCATCCACACAAATTACACCGCCCCGCAAGCCGAGGTATTCAAAATTATCGAGCATCAACTTGGTCGCGATATTATCGTAATACAACGATTCGTCCTCATCCTCGCCGTTTTTTTCCATCCAGTTATACAGCATCCCCCGGCATTCTTTCACCAACTCAGGGTTGTTGGTCAGCGACTTGTATTCCCACTGATTTTCGCGATTAAATCGGTTGATGTGATTGCGTTTGCTCTGCAATTTTTTTCCTGTCAGGTGAATCAGTTTCTCTGACGTGTAAATGTAATCGCTAACGCTGCGATTCAGTTTAAAGGCGAAAGCGCCGGGCATGGCTTCTTCCAACTCGTCGCACATGCGTTGCGTGAGACCCCGTATCTGGAATTTGCAACCGATGCCCGCAGCATCCTCTTTTATGAGTTGCACGGCTTCCGGTAAATTCCCTTTGCCGAAAGGCATCAGATAAGAATTTCTATCTACATTATCCCTGAATCGCACGAAAAGCCAGTTTTCGTTTACGGCAAATTCGGTTTTAAATTTGTCTTTCCAGCAAAAAAGGTTGGAAAAACAAAAATCGGACGCGCGATACGTATTACCCTCCAAATATTTATCAATAAGCGGCTTATCCGTAAGCTCGATCTCTTTAAATGTCAACATATTGTATTGATGCAAATTATCGTTCACAGGTTGCATGTTAAACCCGAAAGGTGAACCCCGCAACCCTGAACTTCTTTAAAACGCTTTAAACCCCATTATCGTTCGCACATCGCGAATGACTTTAGAAGCGCTCTCGCGGGCGCGTTCGGCGCCTTGCGTGGTGACTTTGTGCAAATATTCCTTGTCGTTCTCAATCTCCAAAATTCGCTCGCGAATGGGAGAAGTTACCTTGATGATATCTTCCGCCAGTTGTTTTTTGAGGTCACCATAGCGAATTTCGCACTTGTTCCACAAGTTATTGTAATGCTCAACAACCTCCGGTGCAGACACAACGCGAAGGATGGTGAACAGGTTTTCGATATAATCGGGTTTCGGCGAATTAAATTCCGTAGGCCCGGAATCGGTAAGCGCCTTTTTCACTTTTTTCTCGATTTCTTTCGGGCTGTCGGACAAATAAATGGCATTTCCTTCCGATTTTCCCATCTTGCCGCTTCCGTCCAACCCGGGAATCTTGATCAGTTCTTCACCGAAGTTGTAAGCTACCGGCTCTTTAAAATAATCAACGCCGTAAAAATTATTGAACCGGCGTGCAAAGCGGCGCGTCATTTCCAAATGCTGTTCCTGATCTTTCCCTACGGGAACCTTATCGGCATTGTGAATGAGAATATCGGCAGCCATCAGCGTAGGATACGTCAGCAATCCGGCATTCACGTTATCGGGTTGCTTGCGTGCTTTTTCCTTAAATGAAGTGGTTTTCGCCAGTTCGCCCATGTAGGCGTGCATATTCAGGTACAAATACAATTCAATGGTTTCCGGCACATCACTCTGAACGTAAATCACTGATTTTTCAGGATCAATGCCGGCTGCCAGATAATCTACCAGCACGTTCTTTACGTTGTCGTGCAACGCTTTTGGATCGGGGTGAGTGGTTAAGGAATGTATATCGGCTATAAAAAAATAACATTTATTTTCGTTCTGCATGCGGATAAAATTGCGCAATGCGCCGTAATAATTCCCCAGATGCAAGTTCCCGGTAGAACGAATACCGCTAAGTACTATATCCATATCGTAAGTTGATTGCTGTATTTTGATGC
>JAQVEB010000262.1 GCA_028698105.1 Petrimonas sp.
ATACGCAAATATTTCAAAGAACTTTTTGGGTGAATTTCACCTGCTTTATAGAATTTATTGTACAAAAGAATTATCAACTAAATTGTCCCGCCGACTTTTCGGAGTGGACTCAACTATGAATACAAGTATCGTATCCAAAGGAGGGGGTGTTATAGAGAAAATAAATTACATTAATTTGTGCGTCTTTAATTTAAAATGAGAATAAGACTGAATATGAATCTATTCTGTGTTCGTGCACATGTTAGAGCGTGTTCGTGCACAATCTGAAAAGATAAACACAAACGATTGCAAATTTGGCTGTATAACTATTAGAACTAAAAGAGAAGATTAATGAGGTGTGTACGTCTACAAGACCAATAATCTTTGAAACCAATATCATTCATTAAAAATAAGTTTATCTAATATTTTAGAATTATGAGTAATCTTTCAAAAAAAATGAACTTTGGGTGTTTGATACTCTTTTGTTTAGGTATGCTTTTCTTTATCAGTTGTAAAGAGGAGACTGAGAACAATAAGAATGAGTTTGATCCCAACAAACCGGTTGAAATAACCGATTTTACACCCAAGAGCGGGTCGGCAAAGACACGCATGCACATTTATGGGAAGAATTTTGGAACCGACATCTCTCAGATATCCGTAAAGATAGGAGGGATTCCAGCGAAGGTTATAGGGAGCAATGGTGATATCATATATTGCCTGGTTCCACACCGTGCAGTTGAAGGTACTATTGAGGTAGCAATAGGTCCTGGAGGTAAACAAGCTATTGCTTCTGAATTATTCCAATACCAAAGTAAAACTGTTGTTTCTACTCTTGCGGGATATGTTGATCCGACTGGGAAGAAAGAGGTTAAAGACGGTCCTTTTGATGACTGTGGATTTGAAGGCCCCCGCTGGATGAATATTGATCCAAAAAACAAGCATCATATTTACATGATCGATGCGAGTGGCATCACCGGTCTCTCTATCCGGCTTTTAGACCTTGAGGAAAACACCGTCTCCACAATACTTCAGAGAGGCCAGGGAAATTGGGATAATATGCGCCAGATAGAGTTTTCATTGACTGGGGATACCTTGTTGATTTCTAATGAAAGAGATGCGAATGGAGCAATTGCAGTATCTTATGTAACTAGGTCCAATGGTTTTAAAAGACCCCAGCACCTCATTTATTACAGGAGAAACAACACTTGCGGCATTCATCCGGTGAATGGGGAATTATATTACAATTCTCGTACAACCGGAGAGTTCGTGCGCTATAACTGGCAGACGGGAGATTCTGAAGTACTCTATACTTTGAAAAGCAGAGATTGCCAGTTTTTTGTATTTTTTCATCCCACCGGAGATTATGCCTATATAACCGTTCCGAATAAGAAATTAATCATGAAAGCGGAATATGACTGGGAAAATAAAACGTTGAAAGTCGCCAACAACTTTGTGGGAAGTGATGGCAAGGAAGGATGGCAGGATGGACAAGGTACCAATGCCTTATTGGGGAATCCGATGCAAGGTTGTTTTGTCAAGAATGAAAAATATGTACAGGAAGGCAAATCAGATGTTTATGATTTCTATTTCGCCGACCAGAATGTCCATTGCATCCGGTATGTAACCCCGGAAGGTTTCGTGTATACCTATGCCGGACGTGGTAGCAAGGGTGTGAACAGTAACGCGTATGGATATGTGGATGGAGATCTGTTAAAAGAAGCACGGTTCAATCAACCTGTGGGAATCGCTTATAATGAAGAAAACAAAACCTTCTACATCGGAGATGCTAACAATGCACGCATCCGTACTATCGTAGTTGACGAATAATAATTTTAAATTTCTGATAATGAAACATTTTACAGTGGTGTGTACCCTTCTTTTCTGGTTTGTCCTGACAACTGGATATGCCCAAAATAACGGAGGGGGTAAAACACTTGAAGTTAGGGGAATAGTTACCGATGAGAAAAATGAACCTCTGATCGGAGCTAACGTGGTGGTAAAAGATGTGCCCGGATTAGGTGCCATCACCGATATGGACGGAAAATACAAAATAAAGATTGAACCTTTTAACCGGCTTGTTTTTAGCTATATCGGATATGAAACGCAGGAGGTACTGGTAAAAACAGAGACCGTGATCAATGTGATAATGAAAGAATCGGAATCGAGCATCCTGGAAGAAGTAGTGGTTACCGGTACCGGAATACAGAAGAAGATAAACCTGACAGGTGCCGTCACGGCCGTCGATGTGGATGTACTGAAAGCTTCCCCCACTGCTAACATAACAAACGCGTTGGCGGGAAATGTCGCAGGGGTGTTGGCCATGCAGACCAGCGGACAGCCGGGGCATACCACTTCCGAATTCTGGATACGAGGTATCTCCACTTTCGGGGCAAGCAATAGCGCCTTGGTCCTGGTGGATGGTTTTGAGAGAAATCTCGATGAAATAAACGTCGAGGATATCGAGTCGTTCCAAGTACTGAAAGATGCTTCGGAAACAGCCATCTACGGATCCCGTGGTGCTAACGGGGTGGTGTTGGTCACCACCAAGCATGGAAAACCGGGAAAGATCAATATCAACGCAAAGGTTGAGACAATCCATAACTCCCTGATCAAAGTACCCAAATATGCCAATGGGTATGATTACGCTGTCATGTTGAATGAGTCGCGTATTACCCGTAATCAGGAGCCAGTATATGCGGAAGACGAATTGATTTCCATCAAATATGGACTGGATCCTGATATATTGCCTAATGTAGACTGGCAGGATGTCATATTGCGGGATCATGCCATGAGTTACAGGGCAAATGTGAACCTTGACGGAGGGGGCGCCAATGCCCGTTATTTCATATCTCTCAGCTATATAGAGGAGGAGGGTATGTACAAGACAGATAAATCCATCCAGGATAATTATAGTACCAATGCCAATTCGAGACGATATAATTACAGGATAAACGCAGACATGGACATCACAAGTACTACTTCTTTGCATATCGGGATATCGGGGATGTTGAAGAAGATTAACGATTCCGGAAAAGGGAGTAATGCTATCTGGAACAGCCTTACAGGGCAGAATCCGGTACAGATGCCCGTCACTTATTCGAATGGTTATTTTCCCGGCTTTAACGTGAGTGATATCCGTGATAATCCATGGGTAGCCGCCACGCAGACCGGTTATAGGCAGAACTGGTACAATGAGGTGCAGACCAACGTCACATTGGAACAAAAGCTTGATTTTATCGCCAAAGGATTGAGATTTGTTGGAAAGTTCGGTTATGATACGAATAACAGCAATTGGATACACAAGCTAAAAGCTCCTGAACGGTGGACGGCTGAACGCCAGCGCGACGATAACGGGGAAATCGTTTTTAAACGGGTGAATGCAGAGATATTAATGGAACAGACTTCGGGGGGTGGAGGAGACCGCCGCGAATTCCTCGAAGCTGAACTACATTACAACCGGAATATAAGTGACCATCATTTCGGTGGCACAGTGAAATATAATCAGGATTCGAAAGTACAAACCTATAATTTGGGAAGTGATTTGAAAAACAGCATACCCCGTAGGCTTCAGGGAGTGGCCGGTCGTATCACGTATGATTGGAAACATCGTTACTATGCTAATTTTAACTTCGGATATAGCGGTTCTGAAAACTTTGCCCCCAATAATCAATTCGGTTTTTTCCCGGCTTTTTCTGGGGCATGGAATATTTCAGAGGAGCCCTATATCAAAAATAAACTCAATTGGCTGGAAATGCTCAAACTTCGTTACTCATGGGGGAAAATCGGTAATGCCAATGTAGGAACCAGATTCCCCTATTTGTATACCATTGGGGAAAATATGGGCGGGTATCAATGGGCTGATTTTGATTTTAACCGCTCGTATCAGGGGAAGTCTTATAGCCAGGTTGCTTCTGAAGATATTACCTGGGAGATTGCGACCAAACAAGATGTCGGACTGGATGCCTCTGTCTTGAAGGGTAAGTTCAGCTTTATGGTCGACTATTTCCATGAAAAGACTACGGGTATTTTTATGTCACGCACTTCATTGCCGTGGATTGTCGGACTAAATGATGGGGATAATCCAAGGGCCAATGTCGGAAGCGTTCTGTCGCAAGGCATGGAAGGTAATTTCATTCTTAAACAGAAGATTGGCAATGTGAACCTGACCATCCGGGGTAATGCGACCTACAGTAAAAATGAGATATTGGAAAGGGACGAAGGTTTCAAACAATTCCCCTATCAATATGAAAAAGGATATAGGGTGAATCAGGCAAGAGGACTTATAGCCATCGGCCTTTTCCAGGATTGGGACGACATCCGTAACAGCCCGGTCCAGAATACATGGGGATCTGTAATGCCGGGAGATATTAAATATCAGGATGTAAATGGAGATGGAGTGATTGACAATAACGATAGGGTGGCGATAGGCGCTACCACCAAGCCGAATTTAATATACGGATTGGGAGCATCCGCACAATGGAAGAATGTGGATTTTAATATCCATTTCCAAGGTGCCGGTAAATCGTCTTTCTTCCTTTCGGGAGGTATCGCTCATCCTTTTTCCAGAGGACAATGGGGGAATGTTTTACAGG
>JAQVEB010000018.1 GCA_028698105.1 Petrimonas sp.
GAAGGAAAAGCTTTTCAGGTAATGATGGATAATAATTTGTGTTTCGATATCGCTCTGTATCCTTATGAATTGGTAACGTATGGCGAAACGGGACAGGTGTGCCAGAACTGGATGCAATATCGGTTGATAAAAATGTATCTGGAAGAACTTACGCAAGACCAAACATTGGTAGTGGAAAGCGGGCATCCGCTCGGATTGTTCAAATCAAAACCCGATGCACCGCGCGTAATCATTACCAATTCGATGATGATCGGGCAATTCGACAACCTCACCGATTGGGAAATTGCCGCGCAAATGGGCGTAGCCAATTACGGACAAATGACTGCCGGTGGATGGATGTATATCGGCCCGCAGGGCATTGTTCACGGCACGTTCAACACGTTGCTCAATGCCGGAAGGCAAAAGCTCGGTGTGCCGCAGGATGGCGATTTGCGCGGGCATTTGTTTGTGTCATCGGGATTGGGCGGAATGAGCGGCGCACAACCCAAAGCTGCCGATATTGCGGGCGCAGCATCTATTGTTGCCGAAGTGGATTATTCGCGCATCGAAACCCGCCATTCGCAAGGCTGGGTACACAAAATTACCGACAATAAAAAACAGGCGTTCGATTGGGCACAAGAAGCAATGGCACGCAAAGAGCCACTCTCTATCGCTTACCACGGAAACATTGTGGATTTGCTCGAATTTGCCCAAGCAAACAACATTCATATCGAATTGTTGAGCGACCAAACCTCGTGTCACGAGCCCTATACGGGTGGATATTGTCCCGCCGGAATTTCGTTTGAAGAACGTACACGCTTATTAAAAGAAGACCGCACGAAGTTCCACAATTTGGTGGACGAGTCGCTCGTGCGTCACTTCAACGTGATCAAAAAATTGGTTGCCGCAGGCACCTATTTCTTCGATTACGGCAACTCGTTTATGAAAGCCGTTTACGATGCCGGAGTGAAAGAAATATCCAAAAACGGCGTGGACGAGAAAGATGGTTTTATCTGGCCATCGTACGTGGAGGATATTATGGGACCCGAACTTTTTGATTACGGTTATGGTCCGTTCCGTTGGGTGTGCCTGAGCGGAAAGCACGAGGATTTGATTAAAACCGACCGTGCGGCAATGGATTGCATCAATCCCAACCGTCGCGGGCAAGATATGGATAACTGGATTTGGATTCGTGACGCGGAAAAAAATCAATTGGTTGTCGGCACACAAGCCCGAATTTTGTATCAGGACGCGCTCGGACGAATGAACATTGCACTGAAATTCAACGAAATGGTGCGCAACGGAGAAGTTGGTCCTATTATGCTCGGGCGCGATCACCACGATGTGAGCGGTACCGATTCGCCTTTCCGTGAAACGGCTAATATCAAAGACGGCAGCAACGTGATGGCCGATATGGCGGTACAATGTTTCGCCGGAAACGCTGCCCGCGGAATGAGTCTCGTAGCGCTGCACAACGGCGGTGGAGTAGGTATTGGAAAAGCCATTAATGGCGGTTTCGGAATGGTGTGCGACGGTAGCAAACGGGTGGACGAAATTCTTCGCTCCGCGATGCTTTGGGACGTAATGGGCGGTGTTGCCCGCCGTTCGTGGGCACGCAACGAGAATGCCATAAACACGGTAAAAGAATTTAATCAATCGCATGCCGAAGGGTATCATATTACGGAACCGTATTTGGTGGAGGACGAGGTTTTGAATAAATTGCTAATTGGAAATGACTAATTACTAATTTATTGTGAAGTGTTTCATCTGTAATGAGAAATATCTTTCAGTAGTAATGAAAGAAGTCTTTTGTTAGTAATAAAAGAATTGCTATATTTGCAAAAAAATGCAATGATATTACAAGATCAAATAGCTGAAATAGCTGATAGTCAAATAGAATTGTTCCTGAATAAACCTGCCGGAATAAAACGCGAAATGCTTGCAAGCGTGCCGGATATGGATAATTTTGCCACAATTATAACCGGTATCCGCCGTTGTGGGAAAAGCACGCTTTTGTTACAATTGCTGAAAGAAAAGCAAGATAATGCATTTTATTTCAATTGGGAGGATATTCGTTTATCGGCGTTTGATACCGATGATTTTAAGCGGTTATATAACGATATAATTCGTCGCAATGTACGTATTTTATTCTTTGACGAAATACAATTAGTTAAAGGATGGGAAGTATTTGTGCATCAACTTCTTCGTGAGGGATTTCGTGTTTTTGTAACCGGCTCCAACGCTTCGTTGTTAAGTCGCGAAATGGGAACACATCTCACGGGAAGACATTTTTCCATTGAACTGTTCCCTTTTTCTTTTGCGGAATTTTGTTCTTTCAAAAATATTCAACAGGATATCAATGCCTTGGATATGTATGTAAAAACGGGAGGAATCCCCGATTATGTAAAAACTGAGCAAGGTTTTGTACTTCAGCAGTTAACGGATGATATCTTAATGCGTGACATTGTTGTCCGCTACGGAATAAGAGATGTGGATGCATTGCGGCAACTTACGGTATTTTTGTTGTCGAATGTTGGAAATCTGACTTCGGCAAATAAATTGACAGGATTGTTCGGTACAAAAAGTGCAGCTACTATTTTGGAATATTTTTCGTATCTTACAAATTCATACTTGGTTGAATTTGTTCCTCAATTCGATTATTCTTTGAAAGCTCAGAGTCGAAATCCAAAGAAAATTTATGCCATTGATACGGGATTGGTAACCGAGGTTTCGAATACTTTTAGTGAGAATACCGGACATGTCTTCGAGAATCTCATCTATTTGCATTTACGGCGGGAAAAAAACGAAATTTTTTATTTCAAAAAGGATGGTGAATGTGATTTTGTGGTTAAAGAACGCGAGAAAATAACGCGCGCCATACAAGTTTGTTATGAGTTGAATGATGAAAATTTTGATCGGGAAGCCAAGGGTATCTTAGCAGCGATGAACTTTTTCGGGTTGAATGAAGGTTTTGTTGTGACGAAAAATCAAGATGATGTCTTTCAAAAAGACGGGAAAATGATAAAAGTTGTGTCGGCGGTAAATTTTCTTAAAAATAACTAGTGAAAATCAAAGAACTTCTTATGACAAAAAAGAATTTGCTTCTATCAATTGTAATTCGTAAATCTAAAATAAAAACTTAAATCTCTCCCCTTGAGGAGTTTGAAAGGGTAAAATTATGAACAAAATCATGGAATGCGTCCCCAATTTCAGTGAGGGACGCGACAAAGAAAAAATTGAAAAAATCGTGGAGTGTTTTCGCGGAAAAGACGGCGTTAAATTATTGGATTACAGCAGCGACGCCGACCACAACCGTTCGGTAATTACCGTTGTGGGCGAACCTGAAGCCTTGAAAGCCGCCGTTATCGAAGCTGTCGGCAAAGCCGTGGAATTGATTGATATGACGAAACACAGCGGACAACATCCGCGAATGGGAGCGGTGGATGTGGTGCCGTTTATCCCCATTAAAAACGTTTCGATGGACGAAGCTGTTGCCCTGTCGAAAGAAGTGGCCGAAACCGTGGGCGAAAAATACAATTTGCCGGCATTTTTGTATGAAAAATCGGCATCGGCGCCGCATCGTGAGAATTTGGCAGCCGTTCGCAAAGGTGAGTTTGAAGGTATGGCCGAAAAAATTAAACAAGACGAATGGAAACCCGATTTCGGTCCTGCCGAACAACACCCTACTGCCGGAACGGTGGCCATTGGCGCGCGTATGCCGCTTGTAGCCTACAATGTGAACCTGAACACGAGCGATTTATCCATTGCCGAAGCGATCGCAAAAAAAGTGCGTTTTATTGGCGGTGGACTGCGTTACTGCAAAGGAATGGGTGTGGCGTTGGAGGAGCGCGGCATCACGCAGGTCTCGATGAACCTGACCGATTACACCAAAACAGCTATTTACCGTGCACACGAAATGGTGCGCATGGAAGCGCAGCGCTACGGTGTATCTGTTGTGGGAGCCGAGATTATCGGTTTGGTTCCGATGGAAGCATTGGTAGATACCGCAGCCTATTACCTTGGCCTCGAGAATTTTTCGATGAGTCAGGTATTGGAAGCAAAATTGATGGAATAAAAAGTCCCTCTCTTGTGGAGAGGGATTTAGGGAGAGGTTATGAACTGGATTGAACTTATTGCCGCCGCGCTCGGCATCATCAGCGTATGGTACGCCCGAAAGGAAAACATTCTGGTTTTTCCGTTCGGCATTGCCAACGTACTTATTTACATATACATTTGCATCGCTGCACGCTTATACGCGAACGCGGGAATTAATGCCGTGTATTTCGTTTCCAACGTTTACGGTTGGTATATGTGGTCTCGCGTTGATGAAAATGCGCAGTCGCTGCGCATCACTCAGAATACGCGTGTTCAAAACCTGATGTCGTGGAGCGCCGTAGCGATCATTTATGTCGGGGCGTTGCTGCTGCTTCGTTTCGCTAACCGTACCGATGTGGCGTATTTACAATCTTATGTGCCTTACGTTGATGCGTTTAACACGGCATTCTTTTTGGTGGCAACCGTCTTGATGGCATTTAAGAAAGTGGAAAACTGGCAGTTTTGGATCATCGGAAATATTGTATCTATACCCATTTACGCGTCGCAGGCATTGTATTTTACGAGCATTCAGTATTCGGTTTTTCTGGTACTGGCGATACTCGGATACAGAGAGTGGAAGAGGAAAATAAATTGATTTTGGAATTTGGATATCGGATTTGAAATTGAAACAATTGCCAAGTCCGAAATTCCAAATCGCAAATTGTTATTATGAACAACATCATCATAAAAAACGCATCACAAGTAGTGACCTGCAGCGGATTCGAAGGAAAGCGCGGCAAGGAAATGAACGACTTGCATGTAATTGAAAACGGAACGGTTATCGTTACCGATGGAATCATTTCACACGTGCTGAAACAAGGCGAATCCATTCCCGTAAACGAAGCCGATTACGAAATTATCTCTGCCGAAGGCAAAGCGGTGCTTCCCGGATTTGTGGATCCGCATACACACTTTGTGTTCGGCGGTTACCGCGAAGAGGAATTTTCGTGGCGTATGCGTGGCGACAGTTATATGGACATCATGAATCGCGGTGGCGGCATTGTGAATACCACGCGTGCCACGCGCGAAGCATCGGAAGATGATCTTTTTGCAGCCGGAAAACAACGCTTGGACGCAATGATGCAACTCGGCATTACCACCGTGGAAGGTAAAAGCGGCTACGGTCTCGATAAAGAAACCGAACTCAAACAACTTCGGGTGATGCGCCGATTGAACGAAGAACATCCGATGGACGTCGTTCCAACGTTTATGGGCGCGCACGCTACTCCTGCGGAGTGGAAAGGCAGGGAAGACGAGTTTATCGCTTTCAATATCAATGAAGTAATGCCCGTTGTGGCACAGGGAAAACTGGCCGAGTGCGCCGATATTTTCTGCGAAAAAAATGTGTTTACCATCGAGCAATCGCGCCGGTATCTGCAAGCCGCCCGCGATCTCGGGTTTAAACTCAAAATCCACGCCGACGAAATCGTCCAATTCGGCGGAGCCGAACTCGCTGCCGAACTAAAATGCCTCTCGGCAGACCATTTACTGCAAGCATCCGATAAAGGCATTCGTGCCATGGCAGAATCGGGTGTAGTGGCCACGTTGTTGCCGCTCACGGCTTTCTCGCTTCGCGAAGATTTTGCCCGCGCCCGCACGATGATTGACAACAACTGTATCGTAGCGCTCGCAACCGATTTAAATCCCGGAAGCTCGTTTACGGCATCGGTTCCGTTGCTTTTTGCACTGGCGTGCATCTACATGAAAATGTCGCCCGAAGAAGCCGTAACGGCATTTACCATCAACAGCGCCGCCGCCATCGGCAGAGCCGATAAAATCGGAAGCATTGATGTGGGCAAACAAGGCGATTTGGTGCTGCTACAGTTTCCATCCTACAAATTCCTTCCTTATCACGTGGGAATGAACATCGTGGATACCGTCATCAAAAAAGGAAAGCCCCTCTAAATCTCCCCCAAGGGGAGACTTAAATATCTCTAAATGGATACTAATACGAACAAATAAATAATCTTATCTCAGCTAAGCCCCTCTTTGGGAGGGGTTGGGGAGGCAACTTTAAAAATCATGCAACTACAGGACTTAACATTAAAACAATTCTTAGAAAAAACCGCAAGCAACGAACCTGTTCCGGGAGGCGGAAGTGTTTCCGCTTTGAATGGAGCGATAGCTTCGGCATTGGCCGAAATGCTGGCAAATTTAACCATCGGCAAAAAAAATTATGTGGAAGTGGCAGAACTGATGAAGGAAAATGCTGCGAAAGCATCGGAATTGCGTCAGTATTTCATCAACGACATTGACCGCGACAGCGCCGCCTACAACCTCGTTTTCGATGTCTTCAAACTTCCCAAGGAAACGGACGAACAAAAAGCGTTTCGCAGCGAAAAAATTCAGGAAGCCACAAAAATCGCCGCACTGGTTCCCATGGAAGTTGCGGAGCGCGCATACACGATGCTCGACCTGATTGCCGAAACAACCCGTAAAGGCAATAAAAATGCCGTAACCGACGGGTGCGTGGCTATGATGACGTGCCGAACCGCCATTTTAGGCGCATTACTCAATGTGCGCATCAATCTGGGTTCGCTTAATGACGCGGCATTCGTGAAAGAATTTGCCGAAAAATGCGACCGTATCGAAAAAGAAACCATCGCAAAAGAACAAGAATTAACGGATTGGGTAAACGCGGCTATTGGCTTTTAGCTAGTAGCTTTTAGCGGCAATACCGAAAAAATAAATTTAATGGCCGGCAACAATGAAATTCTGGTTTGCGATAATCGGTTTCGCACCAAGACAATTGTCAACAGCCATAGCTAACAGCTAAATTATGAAAAATATCTACTACATCGGAAAAGATGAACTTGCGTTCGACGATTTGGAACGCATCATCAACGAAAACATCAAGCTCGAACTGTCGCAGGAGGCAAAAGTGCGCATAGAAAAGTGCCGCGATTACCTCGACCGGAAAATGGAAAGTCAGACGGAGCCCATCTACGGGATTTCCACCGGATTTGGTTCGCTTTGCAACCGGACGATTTCAACCGAAGATCTCAGCACCTTGCAGGAGAACCTGGTAAAATCGCACGCATGCAGCGTTGGCGAAGAGGTGAAACCTGTGATCGTGAAACTTATGTTTTTGTTGAAAGCCCACGCGTTGTCCATGGGATACAGTGGTGTGCAGGTGGCTACCGTTCAGCGGATGCTCGATTTGTTCAACAACGATATTCTGCCCATTGTGTACGATAAGGGTTCGCTGGGTGCGTCGGGCGATCTGGCGCCGCTGGCAAACTTGTTTTTGCCCCTTATCGGCGTGGGAGACGTGTTTTACAAAGGACAAAAACGCGATATCGGCAGCGTGCTCGATGAGTTCGGTTGGGAACCCATCCGCCTGAAAAGCAAAGAAGGACTGGCGCTGTTGAACGGCACGCAATTCATGTCGGCACACGGCGTTTACGCCATTCTGAAAGCGCAACGGTTGTCCAAACGTGCCGATCTCATTGCGGCTATGTCAATTGACGCGTACGACGGGCATATTGAGCCGTTCGACGAACGGCTTCATCTTATCCGTCCGCATCTCGGACAACTGGAAACCAGTCAGAATATTCGTGAATTTCTGGATGGTAGCGCGATAATTTCGCAGGAAAAGAAACACGTGCAGGACCCGTACTCGTTTCGATGCGTGCCTCAGGTGCACGGCGCGGTGAAAGATGCCATCGCTTATGTGAAATCGGTTGTGCTTACCGAAATTAATTCCGTAACCGACAATCCGACCATTTTCCCCGACGACGACATGATCATCTCCGGTGGAAATTTTCACGGGGAACCGCTCGCCATCACGTTCGATTTTCTCGCTATCGCGCTTGCCGAACTCGGCAATATTTCCGAGCGACGCACGGCACAACTTATTTTGGGAAACCGGGGTTTACCGGAGTTTCTGGTTGCCAATCCCGGGTTGAATTCCGGATTCATGATCCCGCAGTACACAGCCGCGTCGGTGGTGAGCCAGAACAAAATGTACTGTTACGCTGCCAGCAGCGATTCCATCGTGTCCAGCAACGGGCAGGAAGACCACGTGAGCATGGGCGCTACATCGGCCATTAAATTGCTGAAAGTAATGGATAACCTGGATATTATCCTTTCGATAGAATTGATGAACGCCGCTCAGGCAATCGAATTCCGGCGTCCGCTCAAGTCGTCGTCGTTCATCGAAAAAGTGCTGAAAGATTACCGCAAAGAGGTATCTTTTATTGACGAAGATGTGGTGATGTATAAGGAAATCCGTAAAACGGTTTCATTTCTCAATCGCTTGCAGGTAGATGCGTTGTAATGAATTTATGGCTTATTTTTGGAGCAAAATTCAATGTAATTTGTATCTTTGCACGTTTCGCAGATCGAAAATCAGAAATTCAAACTAAATATTTAACAAATTCATAACATGGTAGAAAAAATCAAACAAAGTCTGAGAGAGTCCAAAACAGCAAGATGGGCTGCACTTTTCATTGTTTCCTTTACAATGATGTGCGGTTATTTTCTTACGGATATTATGGCTCCCTTAGCGGGGTTGTTGGAAGGGCAACTGGGATGGACAAGAGCTCAATACGGTACATTTACAAGTGCTTACGGTTGGTTCAACGTTTTCCTCGTTATGCTTATTTTAGGGGGTATTATTCTCGATAAAGCCGGAATTCGCATAACGGGAGTAGGCGCCACGGTATTAATGGTGCTTGGAGCGGCCATTAAATATTGGGCGGTTTCAACAACCACACTGGCCGGAGCCGATATTTTCGGTCTGAATCCGCAGGTATTTTGGGCGAGCATCGGGTTTGCGACGTTTGCTGTGGGGGTTGAAGTTGCCGGTATCACCGTATCGAAGATCATCGTTAAGTGGTTTAAGGGAAAAGAGTTGGCAACAGCCATGGGGCTACAGGTCGCTATGGCGAGAATAGGAACGGCAATGGCGCTGGCTTTTTCGGTTCCGATTGCCAAAGCCACCGGAATTATTGATGTTTCCCGGCCTATTTTGGTCGCTTTAATCGCACTTTGTATCGGTTTGATCGCTTTTCTGGTTTATACCGTAATGGATAAAAGACTGGATGCGTCCGAAGCTACGGATGAAGAAAAAAATCCCGAAGATGAATTTAAACTGTCCGATATCGGCAAAATTCTTAACAATCGCGGATGGTGGTATATTGCCCTGTTGTGCGTGTTGTTTTATTCGGCCGTATTCCCGTTCCTGAAATATGCTACCGATCTAATGGTAAATAAATATGGTGTGAGTGAGAATTTGGCCGGAATAATTCCCGCCCTGCTGCCTTTCGGAAACATCTTGTTGACGCCCGTGTTTGGTGGAATTTACGATAAAAAAGGCAAAGGCGCCACCATTATGATCATCGGATCCATTCTGTTGATCCTTGTGCACGCGCTCTTCTCGATGCCGGGATTGAACAACTGGGTTTTGGCTATCGCATTGATCATTGTGCTCGGAATAGGTTTTTCGCTTGTTCCGTCGGCGATGTGGCCTTCGGTTCCTAAAATCGTTCCCGAAAAACGATTAGGTACGGCCTACGCGCTTATTTTCTGGGTACAGAATTGGGGATTGATGGGCGTTCCATTGTTGATTGGATGGGTGCTGGAAAAATATTGCGTTACCGGACAAACTGTTCGCGACGGTCTCACGGTAAATACCTATGATTATACGCTTCCGATGATGATCTTTACGGCATTCGGCGTATTGGCATTGCTGGTTTCTTTCTTGCTGAAAGCAGAAGATAAACGCAAAGGCTACGGTTTGGAGTTACCGAATATTGTTCACGAGGAGCAAGTGATCGAGAGTGAGATAAGAGAGCATTAAAATATAAATTGTCTTATGCGAAAGCGGATTTGTCGGAAGATGGATCCGCTTTTTTAGTTTATAGCGGTGTTTTGGATGGCGCAAGTTTGTGACTTCCCGAAAGTATTCGGGACAAGTAGTACCTGAAATTCTTGTTGGTTTAAATTGATATTTGTTTTGGGCTCGAAATGTACAAGAAAATAGCTTCGCATCTTGACGAACCGCTGTATACGAGACCCGTACGTACAGTGGTGTGAGAGGCTCTCCCCGTCAGTAGTTTCTGGCGGGGCAGTCTACTCGATTGTGTGTAGTTTTTCTTTTTCTTTTTCTTTTACAATATACCTATCCATAAAATTCTCGTATTGTTGCATTAGTTGAGTCTCACTATTTAATAAATTATTTATTTGAGCAACAACTAATTTTTTACTTTCTTCTGAATCAACAAAAAGGTTTGGATACAAGAAATCCATAAGTTTCTCCATTTTCGTATTTATAAGTTTTGTGGTATTTTCTATTCTAATGAGTTCGGACATTATCTCAAAATCTATCGAATTAAGTTGATTTTTTTTATAAAATTCCAATCCAGAATTGCTCAATATTGTACTACTTAGCCCACCTCCTTTATTAACAATCAGTTCACTTATTGTTATATGATTTGTAGTATATTTATTAATAGTATCTAACAAGTTCATATGTCCCTCAATGTTTTCTTTTAGGGAATTATAATTTGTTTCGATTTCATTATTTATAGTTTCAATTGATTTATTGTAATATCTCCGTGCTTGATTATTTTCTTTTATATTGCTTAATAATAATGCAATCAAAACCCCAGCAGTAACTATTATAAACTCTATCAAATGGGATTTAATACCTTTAAAATTGGTTTTCATATTTTTATAGTCTTGTTTTATTATTACATCTCGAATTTGTCTCATTTACCTCTAAACATTGTTTCAATATGCACCGAATTTCGAAATTACACACAACGGGAAAGCAGTGGCGGCTAAATTTTCGGGTAGTTAAACTAACACGAATCCCCGCATTGCGCCAAACCTATGTTAGCAGCAGTTATTTTTTTCTTATCCCAAATTTTTTATTCTTTAAGTCAATAACAATAATGTCGTTGATGAATAATTCATTGCCAATAGTTCCTATTACACCGATTTTATTAAGATTGTCAGCATTTCTTTTTGAATCTGTGTAATAAGTTTTATATTTTTTATTCTTGTTCAAAGAGATATTTTCCAAATAAATATCATAGGAAGATTCCGCTCCAAAAATATTTATTTTATTACCCCAACTATTACCTGTTATTTTTTCTTTATCAATTTTTTCCGCTCCGGTCAGTAAATCATAAAAATTTTTATCTGTAGTAATAATTGGGAAAGCCGAAGCACCTGAGTCGTATAAAAAATTATAAAGTTTATTGTTAATCTTTAGTTTTATAACTAATTTTCCATTTTTGTTCTCTAAATCTGTACAAACAAATTTATCTTTTTCATTTTCAGACATTGACTTTTTAATTTTTAGAGTTTTATTTGGAAAATCTATAATCAAAATTTTAGAACTTATTAAATTGGCACCAATTGAACCTATTTTAGATAAATTGTCAAAATTAGTTTTATCGCCGTATTTTGGATAGATAAACAAAGAATCATTATCAGGAACATAATTTCCTAATTTAAAATTAGTTTTCACCATTCTAAATTTATCGTTTAGTTTTACAATTTTCGTTTGAAAATTAGGATGTTTTGCAATAATGGTGTCCAAAGAATTTTCATATATTAAACTAACATTTGCACCTAAATCAAATTGCATTTGAAATTTTTTGTGTATTTCAGGAAACGAAATAGGCACAAACATAAAACCACGTTCATACTGCTTTCCATTAGAATCAAAACTTTTCCAAGTGAACGGTATTTGCTTTTGTGTTGAACAAGAATTAAACGAAATAATACTAAGGATAAGTAAAATTACTTTCAAATTTTTCATTGTCTTTTGTTTATAATTGCTGCTAACGTCTTCATTTACGCAATAAAGATACAACATTCGTAAATACAAAGTTTATAACATGCGTAGATCATTTTAATCATATTTCAACTATGTTCGTACGGCTGGTTGAATATCAGGGTTATAAACAGGATTTGGTTAAAAATTTCTTTTTTCATTTACGAATGTTTTATTATCCTTCTTACAAAACTCACAACGGTATCAAATACGCCGAAACAATATGGCTCGCCAACCCAAGCAGCACAAAAACATGAAAAACCGCGTGCACAAACTCCCGTTTGGCAGTAGCATAAATAACGGCTCCCACGATGTAGTAAACGCCTCCGGCGATTAACCAATAAATTACATCCATGCAGTTTTTCGCCTGCGCCACTTCAATAAGTGGTTTAAAAGCGATAAGCACCACCAGCCCCATCAACACGTACGAGGCGGTTTTCAGGTGGCTGTTCTTTTTTAATTTCCGAAAGCTTACCGTGATGCCCACGATGGCAATAGCCCACACCAGCCCGAATAACAGCCATCCCCAAAATTGCGCTTCGCGCAACAGAATGAGCGTGAACGGCGAATAACTTGCGGCGATAAGCAGGTAAATACTCGCATGGTCGAAGTGGCGCAATTGCGCTTTTCGTGCAGGATGCTGAACGAAATGATAGATACTCGACGCAAGCATGCAGGCAATCATTCCCGCTCCGAAAATCCCGTAGGCCAACAGCGCCCAGTTATCGTGAGCCACAATCGCTCTGCGAAGCAGAAGAAATGTGGCAACGACAGCCATCAGTACGCCGAAGGCGTGAGAGAGGTAGTTTGCTCTTTCTTCGCGGGGGCTGTAAAATTTTATATCGTTCATTGCTTCTTAAAGTTCCATTTTTAACGTTACGCGCCTATCCGTTTCCGACCATTGCGGCGATCCGAGCAGCAACCGTTTTATTTCAAGTTCCAGTTGAGGGCAGTTATTTTCTTTAATGTTTATGCTTCCCGGATGCCCGTTCGTATCCACGTAAAATTCAACAACGAACGAGACCGGCTGTTGCGTGCAGATTTTTTTATCGTAATTTTCTTCGAAATACGTCCTGAATTCGTTTTCGCCGAAGGGCGAAATGGCTTTAATTTTAGTTGCCGAACCGGTGACAGCTTGTTTTTTCTGTGTTCCGTAACCCACTACCACCACTTCGTTCAGCGCCATGTCATCCGATTTCATTACAACGTCGCCAACATTTTCCTTCAAGGGGATTTCTTGCGGTTTCATACCCACGTAAGAGGCCAAAAGCGTTTCGTTTTCTTTTTGCGGGATCGTAAGATGAAAATTCCCGTCAATATCGGTGGTGGCGCCAAACTTGTTGTCTTTGGAGGTTATGGTAGCGCCGATAATCGGTTCGCCCGTTTCATCCACAATTCTCCCACTTATCCGCTTTTGGCCGGATAAAGAAGTCGTGCCTCTTATTAGAATATTGCGTTCGGCTTGTTGTCGCGAAACGGCCACACCGGCCACTTTCCCTTGTAGTTGTCCGGTTACGGCCGGTTGGCTTACTTCCGCTTGCACCGGTATTTCTTCTGCTTTTTTGGTGTCCGCATATTTTTTTTCCGGCTGAACGTCTATGTTTTGCGGAGCAAGCGAAAGCGTTTTCTGTGGTTCTGCTTCGGCGATTTCTTCGGTAGTTTCCTGCGGGATTCGGGGTTCGGGGGTTATTTTTCTTTCGGTTTTCCTCGCAAGGTTGTCGGCCACGAGAACCGAATCTTTTTGAGGAGCAGGTGTTCTTATTTCTGATTCCTGTTTTACGGGTTCGGAAGATGCTACCGTAATATCTTTTTTCGCTCCGGGTTGCCACAACAATAACGGAATGCCTATCAGTAGCACAAGCACGGCCGCAGCCGCCCAAACCCACATGCGTTTATCGAGGCGACGGGTTTGCGGAGCAAGTTGTTTTTCCAACTTTTCGACGGCCGAAGAATGGCTGCCCTGCACCGAATCGTATCCGTCAATGGCGTCCTGCAAAAAAGGATCGGCCATCGCTTCGCGCTCCAGTTTGTTGGCTTCCTGTCCGTGTCGTTTTCCGTGTATGTAATCTTTAAAATTCACTCCGTGTATTTTGTAATTTTTCTTCGCTGTTATTTGCTTCGCGTTATTCACTCACTTTGTTCGCGTAATTGGTTACGGCGTTGTAGTATTCAACAATACAACTGAATTACTACTGAGTATCTATTGAATTACAATCGAACTTTCAACACTCGTATTATGCAATTTTTCAAATTCCGTTTACCGTTCTGAATATAGCTTTTCACTTTTTGCAGCGTATATCCCGTCAAATCCACAATATCGGCGTACGATTTGTTTTCGTAATAAAAAAATTCGATACTTTTTCGTTGTTCTTCTCCTAACTCATTCATACAAAATTCCAAAGCCGATTTTTTATCGTTGGTCTTCTCTTCATCCAATAGAGTAAAAAAATCGCTGTTTTCCACAACCGTTTCATCAATATTTACGAAAAATGCGCGTTTTTCGTTGCGCAATTTCAGCAAACAATGGTTTTTGGCAACCGTGTAAAGCCAGGAGTGAAAGTTGGTTATTTCGTAATTCGCTATTTTTTCGTTCAAACTTTCAAACAAATCCATCCCGGCGTCCTGCGCATCGGGTTCGTTACCGAAATATTTCAAACACAATCCGTACAACATCGGGATATAGCGACGATATAACTCGTGAAAATAAGTTGCCTGACGTCCGTTTTTGTAGAGTTCAAACAATTCTTCGTTCGATAAATTAGCTATGTTCCGATTGGTTTTCAATAAGTGATTGTTGCAATACGATTATCTCACAATACAAAAGTAAGAAATTTATCGGTTCGGTTATGGAATTTCGTGCCGATTTGTATCTCTTAAATAAAACTTCGGAAGACATCAAAAATTGAAAATTATGAAAACAACAATGCAACGAATCGTGATGATTCTTTTTATGACAGGATTTATTTTTGTCGCTCGCGCGCAACAAATGGAAGTGAACGGAACGGTTTACGACGAACAGAAACAGCCGATCGTCGGCGCTACCATTCAGGAAAAAGGTACAAATAACGGAACTGTTTCCGATGTGAATGGAAAATATCGTATAACAACCGAAAAAGGTAAAATGCTGGTTTTTTCATACATCGGTTATCAAACGAAAGAGATTGAAGTGAAAAATACCCGGTTGAATGTGGAGTTAAAACCTGATGTAACGGTTCTTGAAGAAATTGCGATCGTGGGTTACGGAACGCAGAAAAAAACGGCAATTGTGGGTGCGGCTATGCAAGGGCGCATTGCCGGCGTAATGATAAGAGGAGTTTCTCCCCAATACGAAAGAGCGTATTTTCCACCGTTTGTTCGCGAAGCGGATACAGAAGAATACGAAACATTCAAAGAAAACCGATTTCTTTCGGCTGTTAAGCAACCGCTTTCTACGTTTTCGCTGGATGTGGATGCGGCATCGTACGGAAACATCCGCCGGATGATCAACCAAGGGCAAATGCCGCAAAAAGACGCCGTGCGGGTGGAGGAAATGATCAATTATTTCACATATAATTATCCGCAACCTACAGACGGGTATCCGGTGCGGATTATTACCGAAACGGCGGTTTGTCCATGGGCAAAGAAACACCAAATTGTACGCATTGGTGTGAAGGCGAAAGAAATTCCTTCGGAAACCCTGCCGGCGAGCAATTTTGTGTTTTTACTGGATGTTTCGGGTTCTATGATGGATCAAAACAAACTGCCGTTGGTAAAATCTTCGATGAAGCTGTTGCTCAATAACCTGCGCCCGAAAGATCGCGTGGCGATTGTTACCTATGCCGGAGCGGCGGGCGAAGCGTTACCATCCACAAGCGCTTCCGATAAACAGAAGATTACGGACGCGCTGGAAAATCTTCAAGCCGGAGGCTCCACGGCAGGCGGCGCGGGGATAGAACTGGCATATAAAATAGCGGAGAAGAATTTCGTGAAAGGGGGCAACAATCGGGTAATTTTGTGTACCGATGGCGATTTCAACGTGGGTGTATCGAGTACCGAAGGCTTGGAATCGTTGATCGAGGCCAAACGAAAAACCGGAATTTTCTTAACCGTGCTCGGTTACGGAATGGGAAATTATAAAGATAACAAATTGCAAACGTTGGCGCAGAAAGGAAACGGGAACCATGCATACATTGATAATTTGCAGGAAGCCAATAAAATACTCGTAAACGAGTTTGGAAGTACGATGTACGCCGTTGCAAAAGACGTGAAATTGCAGGTGGAATTTAATCCCGCGTTCGTAAACGCCTATCGGTTAATCGGCTACGAAACCCGCTTACTCAACGACGAAGATTTCAACGACGACACCAAAGATGCCGGCGAACTCGGTGCAGGACACACTGTTACGGCTCTTTACGAAATCGTTCCCGTGGGTGTGGATGCGCCTGTCGGCAAAGTGGATGCGTTGAAATATCAACAATCGAAAACCAATGTTGTGCCACCCAAATTTATCAATTCAAACGAATTGCTAACCGTAAAGCTTCGCTACAAAAAACCGAACGAAGATGTCAGTAAAAAGCTGGAAGTTCCCGTGTTGGCAAACAAAGTGAACTTAAACGTATCGCAGGATTTTCATTTCGTTATGGCTGTCGCCATGTTCGGACAACTGCTTCGCGGCTCCGATTTCAAAGGCGATGCTACTTATTCAAGCGTTGTCAATCTTGCACGCAAAGGCATAGATAACGATCCCAACGGCTATCGCCGCGAATTTATTCGGCTTGCGGAAGCGGTGGAGCAGCTTAGTAAGTGAGCGGGAGACTTAGAGAAAAGGCGAGAAGGAGAACGCGTCTGACCGATTACCGGTTTGACGCGTTTATCAGTGGATATCGTTGAAAGGGCGTTCATGAATTATTTCTTTTGTACAATTTTGGCGGATAATTGAACTTTTCGATAAATACCCTGCGAAACGTAGAAGGAGAATTAAACCCCGCCTTTTCGGCAATAACGTCTAAGGTATCCTTGTTGTCGGGATCGGCAAGGAGTTTACATGCATAATCCAAACGAAACGAATTTATATATGAAGAAAATGACATATTGAGTGTCGAATTCAGGTAATTCGACAAATACGTGCGGTTCGTGTTAATTTTCGCAGCCAATTGTGGCAGAGTAAGCTTTGGATCTAAAAATACTTGTTGTTCGTGAATTAACTGGTTTATCTTTTTTTCAAAAGTCAGAGGGTATTTCGAGACTTGTTGCAGTTCTTCCAAAAAATCGTCGGGTAAATCCTCTTCTTTATTTTCCAAAATAATGGCTTCCTGGTAATATCCCTTGTGTACGACGATGATCCAAATTGCCAGCGAAAATAAAAAATAACTTATATCTATCATCTGATCCACACGTTTGTTGACGAAAAACCAGACGATAAAATAAATGGTGAAAAGCGAAAGAATCACGTAAACCCATCCGATGTTTATACCTTCATAGTAACTGTAGTTATCTCGGAGTATTTTGTTGTAAAGACGGCTGTGATAGAGAAAATAACCATACAACACGATACCGTAGAAAAGGTAATAGATTTTGGAATAATCGAAAACTTTTTGTGAGCCGGTAACTGCGAAAAGAATGCTAATAAATACAAGTGGTAAACTGTTTGATAGCGCGGTCCATAGATTTGTTTTTCCAGGACGGATCAACTCCGTTAGAAATATTGCCCATGCAGCTATCATCCACGCATCAATTGATAAAGAAAGCGAGAGAAAATAATCGGATTGATAAAATTTGGGTTGATAAACAAAAAAATCCTTTAGGTACAGAGTGGCGTTAAAAAAAAGACACAACCCAAAATTTTTTTTAATCGGCTGTTTTTGAATGAGAAACAGAAAATTGATCCTGCCCACACTAAAAACATAAAACACCAGCCGATCACAAAAAAAAGTAGCGATTGATTCACATGCTTAGAATTTACGTTTTAGCGAGAAATCTACTCAAAAACTTACAATGCCACTAAATTAACAAAAAAATAAATACAGTAGTTTATTTTAACATTGTTTTTTCAAAAAAATTGGATTAAAACTAAAAGGATGGTCATAACGAATCAACAAAATAACATATAAGTGCATTATGGTTATGTTATTGCCCTCATACAACGTATAATTTTCTGTCAACCTTTCTGTTTTATAATTGTTTTAATAGGTGCGTATTATCCTCCTGCCAAATTGTCATTTTTTCTTTTTGGCAAGAAATTTGTTTCTTATGACTTGCAGACTATAAGATAATTAGACTTTTAGACTACAACCGAATTGTTGCAGAAAATCATCTGATAATCTATAAGTCTTCATCTTTAACAATCTAAAAACAAAATATGAACTTCAATAATTTTACAATCAAAGCACAGGAAGCGGTGCAGAAAGCCATTGATCTGGCGCAGGCCAACAGCCAGCAAATGATTGAGCCGGCACACGTGTTAAAAGGCGTGATGATGGTAGGCGAAAACGTCACCAATTTTTTGTTTCAGAAGTTGGGTGTGAATGTTCGTAGCCTCGAAACGGCTGTGGATAAAGAAATAGAATCGTATCCGCGCGTATCGGGCGGCGAACCGATGTTGAGCCGCGAAACCAACGCGGTATTTACCAAAGCCTCCGATTTTGCCGGCAAAATGGGCGATCAGTACGTGTCTATCGAGCACATTATCTTATCGCTTGTGAGCGAGAAGAGTAAGGCTTCGGAGATGATGAAAGCGAACGGCATTTCGCAGAACCAACTCGAAAAAGCCGTGCAGGAACTGCGCAAAGGCGAAAAAGTAACCAGCCAGTCGGCCGAAGATACGTATCAATCTTTAAGCAAATATGCGATAAATCTTACGGAAAAAGCCCGAAACGGCAAACTCGATCCCGTGATTGGTCGTGACGACGAAATTCGGCGCGTATTGCAGATTTTGAGCCGTCGTACCAAAAACAACCCGATTCTCATCGGCGAACCGGGCACGGGAAAAACGGCTATCGCCGAAGGATTGGCGCATCGTATCATACGCGGCGACGTGCCCGAGAACCTCAAAACGAAACAAATCTACTCGCTTGATATGGGTGCGCTCATCGCCGGCGCGAAGTACAAAGGCGAGTTTGAAGAACGATTGAAATCCGTTGTGAACGAAGTGGTTAAATCGGAAGGAGAAATCATTCTTTTCATTGACGAAATTCACACACTCGTGGGCGCGGGCAAGAGCGAAGGCGCCATGGATGCCGCCAACATCCTGAAACCGGCGCTTGCGCGCGGGGAATTACGTGCTATTGGCGCCACCACGTTGGACGAGTACCAGAAATATTTCGAGAAGGATAAAGCGCTGGAACGTCGTTTTCAGACGGTTATGGTGGATGAGCCAACGGAGTCGGATACGATTTCTATTCTTCGTGGCTTGAAGGAAAAGTACGAAAACCACCACAAGGTGCGGATCAAAGACGAAGCGATCATTGCTGCCGTGCAACTTTCGCACCGGTACATTACCGACCGTTTTTTGCCCGATAAGGCCATTGACCTGATGGACGAAGCGGCGGCAAAACTGCGTATGGAAGTGGACTCCGTTCCTTACGAACTCGATGAAATCCAGCGTCGTATCAAGCAGTTGGAAATCGAACGCGAAGCGATTCGCCGCGAAAACGACAAGCCGAAAGAAGAGTTGCTGAGCAAGCAAATCGAGAACCTGAAAGAGGAAGAATCGGAATACAAAGCCAGATGGCAAGCCGAAAAAGAGCTGATCAACAAAATACAGCAGGACAAAATCGAGATCGAGGATGCCAAATTTCAGGCCGAAAAAGCTGAACGCGAAGGAGATTACGGCAAAGTAGCCGAATTGCGCTACGGGAAAATAAAGGAAAAGGAAGCTGAGATAGAAAAATTGCAGGGACAACTCCACGAGCAACAAAGCGGCAATGCAATGATCAAAGAGGAAGTGGATGCAGAAGACATCGCCGACGTGGTTTCGCGCTGGACGGGCATCCCTGTGAGCAAAATGATGCAGAGCGAGCGCGAAAAGCTGTTGCATCTGGAAGACGAGCTGCACAAGCGTGTTATCGGTCAGGAAGAAGCGATTGCCGCTGTGGCCGATGCCGTAAGGCGAAA
>JAQVEB010000263.1 GCA_028698105.1 Petrimonas sp.
ATCCCACCCGAAATAGATGAGATTTTTTTGACCTACGCCAATGAAATAGCATTAATAGAAATTGCTGAACAATACCAATTAAGCGAACAAGACAGGAAAATATTTATACAA
Source organism: Petrimonas sp. (assembly GCA_028698105.1). Classification (GTDB taxonomy): domain Bacteria; phylum Bacteroidota; class Bacteroidia; order Bacteroidales; family Dysgonomonadaceae; genus JAQVEB01. Next base: position 112 of record JAQVEB010000263.1, read on the forward strand.
TGCTGCCAACAAAATATATATAGGTTTGATAGCAATGTCAATGTTATTATTAGGGATTTAAGTCAAAATCTTAGTTCAAACAATGAAAAGATCAAAACCTTAGCGGTTACGTTTAAAGACAAGATTCAGACACCTTTAAAAAATACTCTGAAAGAGTATTATTCTAAAATTGATGAAGAAATTGAGAATATATTTTTTGAATCTGGTAATCTAAAAATAACCGATAAGTATATTCATTATTCGCCTCACCCTCAAATTGATCCGCCGGAACCGATAAACAGTGTTAGTAACATTACAAGCTATCGGAATTTTTGGAGGACCAGGTATTTGGTAACTTATGAAGTTTGGATTCCGACTAAAGGACGATGGGGAACAGTTGAACGGCCAGGTTCTTCTTTTACCAGTGAAAAAGAAGCTTCTGCTTTTATGGAGATATTAAAAAGAGCAGTTGCCTGTGGAAGTATTCGAAATGTATAAATTGACTTTAAAAATTATCATAATTGGATAACCAAAGAAACATAAAACTCAGCAAATTTTTATGCCTGATTTTAAGGCATAAACCCGATATCGTTGGAATCGAACTCGACAACAGAGGTTGGGCTGACGTAAGCAATCTCCTTGAAGGTCTTTACAATGCCGGAAAAAGCATCAGTATCGAACGCTTGAAACAAATTGTGGAAACGGATAATAAAAACCGATTTTCGTTCAACGAAACAGGCGATAAAATCCGCGCCAACCAAGGACACTCAATAAAAATAGACTTAGGATACAACCCTGAGCAACCACCTGAAATTCTTTATCATGGAACGGCCAAACGGTTTGTAGAATCAATTCTGGCAAATGGGCTTGAAAAGAAAAAACGACATCATGTTCATTTAAGCCCCGATGTCGGTACCGCCATTAAAGTAGGCCAAAGGCACGGCGAACCTGTGGTGTTTACAGTATTGTCAGGGCAAATGTTTAATGATGGTATTTTGTTCTATCTTACTGAAAATGGGGTTTGGTTGACTGAAAAGGTACCAATAGAATATATTTCAATACTAAACTTGTAAAAAAATGAAAGATACCATTGAACTAAGAGGCGAAACCATAGAACTAGTACGTAAAGAATTTTCTAAGAAAATACTCCAAGGAGTATTTGTTCTAAAGATAACTGAGTTTAATCCGTGGAAATCTGTGTTTGATACAGGTTTCCATAGGGCAGACTCTGTGGAAGAAGCATTGGAACTGGCTAAGAGTAAATTGCCGGAACCTTTTAAAATAAAAGGGCAAGTTACATATGAAATAAAGAGTGGCACCCATGTCATGATGCCTGTATTAGTCAAGGCCGATAGTAGATATAGTGCTGAATTCAGGGCAGAAGAGTACATAAAAAACAAATATTTCTCTCATGCTAATTTTGGTGTAGCGAAATCCTATTATAAAATTTTAAGCAACGAAATTGAGCAAATAGGGTCTAAAGGACTATTTGGGGTAGGGAAACAAGAAGATACTTATAAGGTCACTTTCTATTTGAAGCCAGAAATTGCGCTTAAATATTCTTTATGGCCATACATCATGGCAGAAATCACGGATGAAATAGAAGTAGCTAATGAGCAGTTTCTGCAATATTGTAAATTCGGAAGTTATGATAAAGAAGGAGCCAAGCGATTAATTTCTCAGGGAGTTGACATTAATTGCACCGATAAACAAGGGAAAAATGTTCTAATGTATTCCATTGAACTAAGAGATAAAGAAATTACTGAGTTCCTTATCGCAAACGGTATAAACATCAACCATTGTGACCATGATGGCCGAAATGCCTTATTCTACTATTCTGAAGCCGATTATAATAACATTCAATATCTTATCGAAAAGGGAATAGATTATAAGAAAGTTGATAACACCGGTGATAATATTCTGACCTACCAACTCAGAAAGTCAGGAAACCCTTACCGTCTTAATTTTGATGATAAACTTTGCAAGTTTTTAAGGGAAAATGGAATTACAGAAGATAAAAAACTTATCAGTGAATTAAAGAGACAAATGGAGAAAGAAGCAGAAGATAGAAAAAAATGGTGCCCAAAATGTCAAAAGAAAGTTAATATTGTTGAGGAACGTGAAACCATCCATGGTCATGGTGATTATACGGTGGACGAAATAAATGAAAAGTGTGAATATTGTGGAACTATATTAGGCGGTTATCATTGGCAATCGTGGTAAAAGACAAAAACCACGAACGCACAACATTTTGTATAAGTAATGGCAGGCGAAGTAGCAAAAATCAAGGTTTACAACCCGCTCAAACAGCGTAGCGGTTTGACAGGAAAGAAGCCCGCAATCTGCCACTACTCGTACAATTTACCGTTATTTAAATAATAAAACAACAGCGTCTCAACAAACCGACTCAATCTTCAAAACTTTCCAACCGCATCTCTTCCCCATCAAACATTGCATACGAAAAAAGCTGCACCCAATCGCCGAGAATAATCACATGCGATGCCGGCGCAATAAGCAAATCCAACAAAATATGCCGGTGCCCGAAAACAAAGTAATTTATATCGGGCATTTCGTTGCGTTTTTGCTTCGCAAACAGGATCAGGTGTTCCTTGTCTTCGCCCAGATAATCCTGCACGCCATTGTTCTCGCGACTGTGGTTGGACCATGCGTGCGCCAGCGGGATCGTCCATCGCGGGTGAACGGCGGAAAAACACCACCGAAGGAATTTGCTGTGGAAAATTTTTCGCAGAAAATGAAACGACTTGGACTCATCGCCCAGCCCGTCGCCGTGGGCGAGAAAGAATTTTTTTCCGTATATTTCGGTGATAAACGGTTCAAAATGCAGGATCATTCCGCACTCTTTGGCGAGGTAATCGGTGAGCCAGATGTCGTGGTTTCCGATAAAAAAATGCACTTCCACGCCCGAATCGGTTACTTCGGCCAACTTGCCGAGCACGCGCGTAAATCCCTTCGGGACTACGTATTTGTACTCGTACCAATAGTCGAAAATGTCGCCCAGCAGGTAAATGGCTTGCGCGTCTTGCCGGGCCATATCGAGCCAACGGCACAGTTTCCGCTCCGTTTCAACGGAATCGGCGTGCGATATGGAACCCAAATGAGCGTCGGAAAGGAAATAGATTTTTTTATTCACTTTATATCGGTGTTATTCGCTTCGCGTTATTCGATAGATATTCGGCTTCGCCGTATTTCGTCGCGGCAGTGAGATATCCAACATGTTTGCTACAGATTTCAGACGCAAGCATTGCGTATCTACGAATCCGTAACCCGTAACACGCAACGCGTTTCTACATCATTCCCAGTTCCAGTTTCGCTTCTTCCGTCATCATGGATTGATCCCACGGCGGATCGAACGTGAGGTTGATATTTACGTTATTGACTTCTTGAATAGATTCCACTTTCATTTGCACATCCATCAGGATGAAGTCGGCGGCGGGACAACTGGGTGAGGTGAAGGTCATCTCCACATCCACATTGAAGCCTTCGTCCACGTCAATATCGTAGATCATTCCCAAATCATAAATGTTAACCGGAATTTCCGGGTCGTACACCGTGCGAAGCATCACCACGATCTTGTCTTGTATCTCTTGTATTTTTTCGTTCATTGTTTCCTGTTTTTTAATTTAACCAATTAAGCGGCATTTTGTTTTCAATTCCCCTCAATCCCTTCAATCTCCTTCAATCTCCTTCAATCTCTATCAATCTTTTCAATCTCTATATAACTCCTTCGTCTGAAAAGCTGTAGTATTCTTTTTCGCAAACGATCAAATGGTCGAGCAGCTTAACGTCCATCCACTCGGCGGCTTCTTTCAGTTTTTTGGTGATTTGCGTGTCCTGCGGACTGGGTTTACAGTTTCCCGACGGATGGTTGTGCGCCAGAATGATTCCCGAGGCATAACGATTGAGCGCTTCGCGCAAGATGAGCCGGATATCCACCACCGTACCCGAAATTCCGCCGCGGCTCACCTGAACGGACACAATGACTTTGTTGGCTCTGTCAAGCAGCAGCGTCCACGTTTCTTCATGTGGTAGATCGGCAAAAATGGCATAGCAGATATCGTAAGCGTCTTTGGATGAAGCGATTTTTTTGCGTTCGGCAACTTCGGTTGCTTTTCGTCGCTTTCCGAGTTCCAGCGCGGCTACAATGGCGATGGCTTTGGCCGGCCCGATACCCTTAAAATTCTTAACCAGATCGTTCACGCTGAATTTGCCCAGTTTATTCAGGTCGTTATCGGCCATCCGAAGGATGCGTTTGCACAATTCCACGGCGCTCTCCTCGTCGCTCCCCGATCCGATCAGAATAGCCAGTAATTCGGAGTCGGACAAAGCCGAAACGCCTTTGAGCAAAAGTTTCTCGCGTGGGCGGTCTTCTTCGGCCCAGTGTTTGATCGTTATTTTTGAATAATCAGCCATCTCCAATATGCAATAGATCAC
>JAQVEB010000019.1 GCA_028698105.1 Petrimonas sp.
ATCTGTTGGTCTCCATACTTTTTTTCTTTTTGCCTGCAAAAATAGGCATAAAAACCGAGGTAAAAACGTCTTTTGCGAAAAGGCAATCAAGAAAAGGACTGAAATACAAACGATTTAACCCCTTTTCGGCGCACCATACGGATAACTATTCCAAGGGTTTGGTCATCTTTTCCGGCCGCACCCATTGATCGAAATCTTCGGCAGTTACATAACCCAGCCGGACGGCTTCTTCCTTCAATGTGGTACCGTTTTTGTGCGCGGCATTTGCAATTTCGGCGGCTTTGTAATAGCCTATTTTTGTGTTCAGAGCCGTAACAAGCATTAAGGAATTATTTACCAACTCATTGATTCTTTTAATGTTCGGCTCAATCCCCGATGCACAATGCACGTTGAAAGATACGGCAGCGTCGCCCAACAGTTGCGCGCTTTGCAGAAAATTAGCCGCCATAACCGGTTTGAAAACATTCAGTTCAAACTGTCCCTGCATCCCGGCTACGCCGATGGTTACATCGTTTCCCATTACCTGTGCGCAAACCATGGTCAGCGCCTCCACCTGTGTGGGATTCACTTTTCCGGGCATGATGGACGAACCCGGCTCGTTGGCCGGAATGGTGATCTCACCGATGCCGCTCCGCGGCCCGGATGCGAGCATCCGGATATCGTTCGCGATCTTGTTGAGCGAGACGACCACCTGCTTCAGTGCGCCGTGCGTCTCCACGAGTGCATCGTGCGCGGCAAGCGCCTCGAATTTATTTTTGGCCGTTACAAACGGTAGGCCGGTAAACTCAGCAATGTATTTCACCGACACGGTATCGTAATTCATTGGGGCATTCAAACCTGTACCGACAGCTGTTCCGCCAAGCGCAAGCTCTGCCAGATGAGGCAGCGTGTTTTCAATGGCTCTGATGCCATGTTCGAGTTGCGAAGCGTATCCGCTGAATTCCTGTCCCAGCGTGAGCGGAGTGGCATCCATAAAATGTGTACGCCCGATCTTTACCACATCCTTTATTTCGTCCGCTTTAGCGGCGAGCGTTTGCTGCAAAGCGTTCAAGCCAGGTAATGTAACCTCAGCGATTTTTTTGTAGCAGGCAATGGACATGGCAGTTGGAAACGTATCGTTGGACGATTGCGACTTGTTTACATCGTCGTTGGGTTGAAGTGTTTTCTCGCCTTCACCGATGGTTTTTCCTGATAGCTGATGGGCGCGGTTGGCAATTACCTCGTTTACGTTCATGTTACTCTGCGTCCCCGATCCCGTTTGCCAGATCACCAACGGAAACTGATCATCCAATTTTCCTTCCAGTACTTCATCGCAAACCTGTGCGATGAGGTCTCGTTTTGCTTCCGGCAAAACGCCCAATTCGCAATTGGCATAGGCTGCGCCTTTTTTGAGATAAGCAAATCCGCGAATGATCTCCAGCGGCATGGACGCAGGCTGTCCGATTTTAAAATTGTTGCGCGAGCGTTCGGTTTGCGGCCCCCACAGTTTGTCGGCAGGGACTTTCACCTCGCCCATCGTGTCTTTTTCGATTCTGTATTCCATAATTTCTTCCGTTTTATCAGCGTAACTCTATAGCGCCAAGCGCCTATCGCCGCAGGCTTATTACAATTCTTACCTCTTTAAACAACATGCGGCGGTAATTGGTTGATTACCGCCGCATTTTTAACTTGTACCGGGATTTAACACACGGTGCAACCGGGTTGCGTTACCACCTTAAAAAAATCGTTTCCTTTGTCATCCACAAGAATAAACGCCGGAAAATCTTCCACTTCTATTTTCCAGATGGCTTCCATTCCCAGTTCGGGATATTCCAGGCATTCGAGGCTCTTAATGCTGTTTTGCGCCAAAATGGCTGCCGGGCCGCCGATGCTTCCCAGATAAAATCCGCCGTACTTTTTACAGGCATCGGTTACTTGCTGGCTCCGATTTCCCTTCGCCAGCATGACCATGCTGCCGCTGTGCGACTGGAACAAATCTACGTATGAATCCATGCGCCCTGCGGTAGTCGGCCCCATGGAGCCCGATGCGTAACCTTCGGGCGTTTTTGCCGGCCCTGCGTAGTAAATAGGATGATCTTTAATGTATTGCGGAAGTCCTTCGCCACGGTCTATACGCTCTTTGAGTTTGGCATGTGCAATATCGCGCCCAACAATGATCGTTCCGTTCAGCGACAACCGGGTGGAAACCGGATATTTCGACAGTTCCGCAAGGATTTCATTCATCGGTCGGTTCAGGTCGATTTTCACTCCACCGCCTTCGCCCGCCTGACGATATTCCTCCGGAATAAGCCGGGTGGGGTTGTCTTCCATTTTCTCGATCCAGATACCGTCTTTGTTGATCTTCGCTTTGATATTCCGGTCGGCTGAGCACGAAACGCCCATTCCCACCGGGCACGAAGCGCCGTGGCGGGGCAGGCGGATAACACGGATATCATGTGCGAAATATTTTCCGCCGAACTGTGCGCCGAGGCCCAGTTTTTCAGAAGCAACTTTCAGCTTTTCTTCCATTTCGAGGTCACGAAACGCGCGCCCGTATTCGTTTCCTTCACTTGGAAGGTTATCGTAATACTTGGCCGATGCGAGCTTCACCGTCTTCAGGTTGGCTTCGGCCGAAGTGCCGCCGATAACGAAAGCGATGTGGTATGGCGGACAGGCAGCCGTTCCCAGCGATTTCATTTTCTCGGTCAGAAACGCTTCCAGTTTTTCGGGCGTGAGCAATGCTTTGGTTTCCTGATACAGGTACGTTTTGTTGGCAGAGCCGCCTCCTTTTGCGATGCAAAGAAATTTATATTCGTTTCCCTGTACGGCGTACAGATCAATTTGCGCGGGAAGATTGCAACCCGTGTTTACTTCATCATACATATTGAGCGGCGCGTTTTGCGAATAACGCAGGTTTTCGTTCACAAATGTGTTGTAAACGCCCCGCGATAGCGCTTCTTCATCGTTTCCGTCCGTCCAAACCTGCTGGCCTTTTTTGCCCATGATAATGGCCGTTCCCGTATCCTGGCAGAAAGGTAAGATACCTTTCGCCGATATTTCTGCGTTTCGCAGAAAGGTGAGCGCCACGTACTTATCGTTATCGCTCGCTTCGGGATCGGTAAGTATCTTAGCTACTTGTTCCTGATGTTCAGGACGCAGCAAAAACTCCACATCGCGGAAAGCATGTTGTGCCATAAGCGTCAGCGCTTCGGGAGCTACTTTTAGAATTTCTTTCCCTTCGAATTCCGATACCGAAACGTGCTCTTTGGTGAGCAGGTAATACTCGGTCTGGTCTTTCGACATCGGGAAGGGTTCCTGATAATAAAATGGTTTGGTTGCCATAAAGGAAAGTTTTTATGTGATAAATTGATGTATCTTTTCGTATTACTGCAAAAGTACAAAGAAAATCAGGTTTAAAGAAATTAGCACACGAAAAACCTGAAAAGATAATGTACCCAAATAAAACAATTGTACCCCTGTTTATATTTATTTTCATTTTTTAAATTGGAAACATCCCTCAATTTGTGCAAATAGAATTAAATTTGTACCTTAATTTCAGAAAGGCTTCTCAATGACAGATCAACTTAAGCACGAATGCGGTATCGCAATGATCCGCTTATTGAAACCCCTCGATTATTATTACGAAAAGTACGGCACCTGGCAATACGGCCTCGATAAGCTGTACCTTTTAATGGAAAAACAACACAACCGCGGCCAGGAAGGCGCCGGATTGGCGTCTGTGAAACTCGAAGCCGGCCCGGGCAACGAATATATTTTCAGAGAAAGAGCGTTGGGATCAGGCGCCATTTCCGAAATTTTCGGTAAAGTTCACAATGAATTCGGAGAATTTGCCCCGGAGCAATTAAAAAACATCAATTTCGTCAAGAAAAACGTGCCCTTTGCGGGGGAACTGTTTTTGGGCCATCTAAGATACAGCACTACCGGCAAAAGCGGCCTCACCTACGTTCACCCGCTGCTCAGAAGAAACAACTGGGCATCGCGCAGCCTTACCCTTGCCGGCAATTTTAATATGACAAACGTGGACGAAATGTTCGACCAATTGCTTTCGGAAGGGCAGCATCCGCGCGATTATGCCGATACGTTTGTGATTCTGGAATCGCTGGGGCATTATCTCGACAGGGAAGTACAGTACCAATATGACCGGATTGAAAAAGACAACCTCACGGGACTGCAAATCAGCCACCTGATAGAGAAAAATTTGGACATCCCGTCTCTGCTGAAACGTACGAGCGAAATTTGGGACGGCGGTTATGTAATTAGCGGGTTGATTGGGTGCGGAGATGCTTTTGCGCTGCGCGACCCGTGGGGAATTCGTTCGGCATTCTATTATCACGACGACGAAGTGGTGGTTGTGGCCTCCGAACGTCCCGTTATTCAGACGGCTTTTGACCTGACCGTTCAGGACATTCACGAACTGCAACCCGGACAAGCGCTAATTGTAAAAAAGGACGGAAGGATTTCGCTATCGCAAATCATTGAAAAAAAAGAGAAAATAACACCCTGTTCGTTTGAACGAATTTATTTCTCACGCGGATCGGATTACGATATTTACCGTGAACGAAAAAGACTCGGAGAATTACTGATCCCCAAGATTTTGGAAACAGTTGATTACGATCTGGATAACACCGTTTTCTCCTTCATTCCCAATACTGCCGAAGTGGCCTATTTCGGTATGCAGGAAGGGCTCGAGAAGTATTTCAATCAGCAAAAAGCAAAGCAAATTACCGAACGAAACGGCTCGCTAACGGAGGAAGATATTCAACGCATACTTTCGAAACGGGTTCGTTCGGAAAAAGTAGCTATCAAAGACATCAAATTACGCACATTTATCGCGCAAGGCAATACACGAAACGATTTGGCAGCCCACGTTTACGATATTACATACGGTTCGTTGCGCCGCGAAAAAGATAATCTGGTGATCATTGACGACAGCATCGTGCGCGGCACTACGCTGAAACAGAGCATCATCAAAATCCTCGACCGTTTAGACCCGAAAAAAATCATTATCGTTTCTTCCTCGCCGCAAATCCGCTATCCGGATTATTACGGCATTGATATGTCGCGTTTGAGCGAGTTTATCGCTTTCCGCGCGGCCATGGAATTACTCAAAGATCGGGGCCTGCAGCATATTATAGATGATGTGTATCAAAAATCGCTGGCGCAAAAAGACAAGAAAAAAGAGGAGATCGTGAACTACGTTAAGGAGATTTACGCGCCTTTCTCCGATGAGGAAATCTCCGATAAAATAGCGCAAATGCTCACTTCCGAAGGCATAAAAGCCGAAGTGAAAATCGTGTTCCAAACCATTGACGATTTGCACAAGGCATGCCCTGCGAATCACGGCGACTGGTATTTTTCGGGCAATTATCCTACTCCCGGCGGGAACAGAATGGTTAATTTTGCGTTTATTAATTATATCCAGGGGCAGGAAAACATAGCCTACCAATACAAACTGAAATTTTAACGTGCACCAATGATCGAACACATCATTATTCTCGAAAATGTTGATCCGGTTGTTTTCTTCGGAATAAACAACGTTAACATACAGTTGCTTAAAACATTATACCCAAAGCTGCGCATCGTAGCCCGGGGAAATGTAATAAAAGTAATTGGCGACGAAGCGGAAATTTCCGCTTTCGAAGAAAAAATTCACGAACTGGAAAAATTCAGTATCGAGATGAACGTTCTTCGTGAAGAGGATATTTTGGATATCGTAAAAGGCAAGGCTCCCGCGGTGGCAAAACAGGACAACCTGATCATCCACGGGATGAACGGAAAACCCATTGTGGCACGAACCGAAAATCAACAGAAGTTGGTGAATGTTTTCGACGAAAACGATCTGGTTTTTGCCATCGGCCCCGCCGGTTCGGGCAAAACTTACACGGCTATCGCGCTGGCCGTCCGCGCACTGAAAACGAAACAAGTCCGTAAGATCATTTTGAGCCGTCCGGCGGTGGAAGCCGGCGAAAAACTGGGTTTTCTGCCCGGCGATATGAAAGAAAAAATTGATCCGTATCTGCAGCCGCTTTACGATGCGCTGGAAGATATGATCCCACCCGTAAAACTCAGGGAATATATCGAAAACAAAATTATTCAGATCGCGCCGCTGGCCTTTATGCGCGGACGCACACTCAATGACGCAGTCATTATTTTGGACGAAGCCCAAAATACCACCAAAGCCCAGATCAAGATGTTCCTCACCCGATTGGGATTGAACGGTAAGATGATCGTTACGGGAGATATCACGCAAATTGATCTTCCCCACACACAACAATCCGGATTGATCCATGCGATGAACGTCTTGCATAAAATAAAGGGGATCACTACGGTGGAATTTAATAAAAAAGATATTGTGCGGCATAAGCTCGTGCAGCGGATTGTGGAGGCGTATGAGAAGGAAGCCCCTCCTAACCTCCCCAAAAGGGAGGGAAAAAACGAGAGAGAAGGATAAAAATCCTGCCTTTCAGGCAGTAATTTTTTCGAGTATATTAATCCGCAGGTCGCTGACCTACGGCAAAACAAAAAGAAAACAACTCTGCCTGAAAGGCAGGGCAAATAACGAAAATCAAAACATAAAAAATTAAAATATGAACAATACATTAACAAAAACCAATTACAATTTCCCGGGACAAACCCACGTTTATCACGGAAAAGTACGCGATGTATATAGCATCGGCGAAGACACACTCGTAATGATCGCAACCGACCGTATTTCGGCGTTCGACGTGATTTTGCCCGAAGGCATTCCTTACAAAGGACAAGTGCTGAACCAAATTGCTTCCAAATTTTTGGATGCTACGGCCGACATCGTTCCCAACTGGAAAACGGCTTCACCGGACCCGATGGTTACCGTGGGCGTGCGCTGCGAACCGTTTAAAGTGGAAATGGTTATCCGCGGATACATTACCGGAAGTGCGTGGCGCGAATACAAAAAAGGCGCACGCACGCTGTGCGGACTGCCGCTGCCCGAAGGGATGCGCGAAAATCAAAAGTTCGATTCACCGTTGATCACACCAACGACCAAAGCCGATGAAGGCCACGACGAAAACATTTCGCGCGAAGAGATCATCGCACAAGGCCTGGTATCGAAAGAAGACTACGAACAACTGGAAAAATACACCTACGCCCTTTTCCGGCGCGGCACGGAAATGGCTGCCGAAAAAGGCCTTATTTTGGTGGACACCAAATATGAATTCGGAAAGAAAGACGGTAAAATCTACCTGATTGACGAAATTCACACGCCAGACTCATCGCGTTATTTTTACAGCGAAGGTTACGAAGAACGCTTTGAGAAAGGCGAAGAACAAAAACAACTCTCCAAAGAATTCGTTCGCAAATGGCTGATGGAGAACGGATTTCAAGGACAACACGGACAACAGGTTCCCGAAATGACCGCCGAATACTGCAGCAGCGTATCGGATCGTTACATTGAGTTGTACGAAAAAATCACAGGCGAAAAATTCGTAAAAGCCGATGCTAAGGATTTGGAAGCAAGGATTGAAAAAAATGTGAATGATTATTTGAAATCCGTCTGACCGGTTACTGGCCTGACGGATAAAACCCAAAAACGCGTCGGACGCCTTTATGCAGTCGGAGACGCAGCAAAAAAACCAACAAAATGTCTTACAAATCCGAAAAAATAAATCCATACGACGAAAAAGGCTCCAAAAAGGAGCAGGTAGCGCAGATGTTCGATCAGATAGCGCCCACTTACGACAAACTAAACGGCGTCCTCTCCCTGGGGATTGACAATTATTGGCGCTTCGACGCCATCAAAAAATTAAAACCCTATGCGCCAAAGCGCATATTGGATATTGCCACCGGAACGGGTGATTTTGCCATTCTTGCGCACCATAAGTTGAACCCCGAAAGCATCATCGGAATTGATATTTCGAGCGGAATGCTGGCCGTGGGCGAACAAAAAATTCGCGAAAAAGGCTTGGAAAACGTCATCTCTTTCGAGCAGCAGGACTGTTCGGCCATGACCTTCGACGACAACACTTTTGATGCCGTTACCGTGGCGTTCGGCGTGCGAAATTTTGAAGATATTGATGCCGGTTTTCAGGAAGTGTTGCGCGTTTTGAAACCGGGCGGAGTGTTCCTTTTTATGGAGCTTTCCACGCCAGAACGTTTCCCGATGAAACAACTCTACGGTTTTTATTCAAAATACATTATTCCCGTTATGGGAAAAGCTATGAGCACCGACAAAGATGCGTACGAGTATTTGCCCGAATCCATCGAAGCTTTTCCGCAGGGACGCGAAATGATGATGATTTTACAAAAGAACGGGTTCACACGCATACGCATGCAGCGTTATACCCAAGGCATCAGCATCGTTTACATTGCGGAAAAACCAATAGCCGGAAACGCGTAAACCGAAGTGGATATGGAAACATACGGTTTGATCGGTTTTCCGCTAAAACACTCCTTTTCATCGAGGTTTTTTACCGAAAAGTTCGAACGTGAAGCTACGGATGCCGAATACCTGAATTTCGAGATTGAAGATATTTTGCAACTTCGCGAAGTGATCATTTTCAATCAGCATCTTCATGGACTTAACGTCACGATTCCCTACAAAGAACAAGTGCTGCCGTTCCTGGACGAACTTTCGCCGGAGGCGAAAAAAATAGGCGCGGTGAACGTCATAAAGGTGGAACGACGGCCGAACGATATGTATTTTTACCGGCTCATCGGCTACAATACCGATTACATCGGTTTTCACGATTCCATCAAACCTCTGATTGACAAAAATATCCACAGAAAAGCCCTTATCCTCGGCACCGGCGGAGCATCCAAAGCCGTGCGGCAAGTGTTTGAAGATATGAATATCGGTTGGAAATACGTTTCCCGAACCGCCGGAAACAACCGGTTCACCTACGGCGAATTAAACAAAGATATTTTATCGGAATACAAAATCATCGTAAACGCTTCGCCCGTGGGCACTTTCCCCGATACGGACACTTGTCCCGATATTCCATACACGCTGCTCACTCCGCAACATATGGTTTACGATCTGGTGTACAATCCGCCGGAAACGTTATTTCTCACGAAAGCAAAAGCACAGGGAGCCATTACAAAAAACGGGGAAGAAATGCTGCACCTGCAAGCAGAAGCGGCATGGAAAATTTGGAATACTCATTAAAACTCTTCTGCTAGTAAAAAAGAAAAATCGCCGTGCTAAAATTAATTAGTCCGACGATTTTTACGTAAATAGAAGAATTATATGATTATCGAGTTGATTGTGTTATATTTTTTATCCTTCTATCCCTTTTTCTTTTTGCTCTGTTTGCTGTTCTACCTGTTCAGATTTCTTTTCTTCTTTTGGCTCAGAGCAACTAGCGTCTTTCACTTCCACACCTTCATTATCGAATAAGTAAACTTTTTTCGACTGGTCGGCCTTATCGGTAACCTTCACTTTTGTAACCTGCGTTTGCGCATTGTACATTAATGCATTCAAGTCACAAGTTTCAGCAAGCTTTGTCACAGTTGCCTGCACTTTTTCATTTAATTGGTCAAAAGCAATATCCTTGAATCCATCATCCTGATTTTGCTGAACCATTTCTTGTTGTTGCTGCTGGCTGTTTTGATTTTCATTTTCCTGAGCGTTCATCGAAAGTACAAACCCAAGAACTAAAGCCATTGATAAAATAACTTTTTTCATTTTGTCTAATTTTTAAATGTAAATACTGTAATCGTTATACAGCTTATATAAACCAAATACCGTGCATTTTTTTGATCAAAACAAATAAACAGAATTAATTAACTAATAAACAGCGAATTAAAAAACTCAAAAAGCAATTTATGGCATCACATTAACATGTGGAAAAAGTGTGGAATATGTGGAAACAATCCACAATTTCCCCGAAAAACATCAAATCCTGTTATTCATGTGTAAAAGAAAACTAAAAACGATATCGTGAGTAACGTGTTGTAATAAATATTGTTACAGATTTGAGCTCAAATAATCTAAAATTATTTCTTTTCCCTACCTTTGAACGCAGCCGAATTAATTAAGCGCATGAGAAAAAAAAATTCAACCGAGCAGGGTATCCGGATAAAGATGGGGATCGTCTTTTTCATCATCATTCTTTATTTTCCGGGAATCTTCCTTTACTCCTACCATCTGAAAAACAACATGAACGATTTAAAACGGGAAATTAATAACTCTTATCTCCTACTCTCGCTAAGCAATACTTTTATTTCATCGGTACAGCAGGCACAGGATATTTCCAACACTTATCTGGTTTCGCCCAGATCGAAATACATCCGGCAGTATGATTCAATTTCAGCCAGTTTATCAGCACAAATAAAAGAAATGCAGGAGATAACGTCTGACAACGAAAAGAGTAGATTAGTAAAAAATATATCCGTATTATTGGACGAAAACAACACAACGATCCATCAACTACGGAGGCAATTCAGCAGCAGAAATCCCCTGAAGGAGCTGGACGAAAGCATTTCAACCTACGATTTACCGCAACGCGATTCGGTAGTACTGGCATCTGCTACCGATACTACCATCACGGTAAAAGAAAACAAAAGTTTCTGGGCAAGATTCAGGGGATTATTTGATCCAAAACAAGTCGCAGACACTGTTGTAAACGTCATAAGTGTGGATAAGATTTCGCGATTGAGCCCTGATACCGTTTTATATGAAAACATAAAGACCACAACACAAAAAGCATCGAACCAGTACAAAACAAATATTCGAGGAATAGAAAGGCAAGTTCAGGAACTCATTGTATCTGAACACCGTATATCGCTTCAAATATCACAATTGCTCACACAACTTCACAACGAAACCATCCGGAGTATAACAGCAGGAATCGGCAAAAGCGATGCATTAAACCAAAAAATATTCCGCTTTTCGGTTCTCAGCGGAATTATCTCACTCTTACTCATTCTCACCATTATCTTGCTAATTGCGAACGATTTAAGAAAAGGGCAAAAAGCCAAAGAAGACCTAATCGCGGAAAAACAAAAAACAGAAGATTTAATGAGCAGCCGACATAAATTGTTGCTTTCTGTATCTCACGACGTTAAGACGCCACTAACCTCCATCATGGGGTACCTGGATGTGTGGAACGCCGACGAAGCTGCCGGTAAGAAAAAACAACAAATAGAATCGGCAAAAAATTCGGGCAAACACATACTCAGTATGTTATCGAATTTACTGGAATTCTCGCGATTGGAGCAAAAATCCCAAAAACCCGATATCGCTTTATATGACCTGATCGAACTTTGCAAGGAAATAACCGAGATGTTCCGGCCACTGACACGCCAGAAGAATATCGCTATCGCATTCGAGAATGAAGCCGGTAGTCCTTTTTACGTAAAAACCGATCAAACGATCGTCAAACAGATACTGACCAACATAGTGTCAAACGCGGTAAAGTATACTTTTGAAGGGAAAGTGGATATAAAACTGCAACAATCAACCGCCGACCGTATTACGTTTTTTGTATGCGATACGGGGATCGGGATCGCCGAAAATGATTTACGCGAAGTGTTTAAACCTTTCTCACGGATCAACAATGTCGAAAACGTAGAAGGAAACGGTTTTGGTCTGTACGTAACAAAGGGGCTCGTTGAATCGCTCGGGGGCAATATACACATTAAATCCGAAGTCGGCAAGGGCACGTGCGTTATCATTAATCTGCCGCTGAAGAAGGAACCGGCACCCGTGAATATAATCACGCCAAACGAAAAAACCGATACGCCCAAAACACAGAAGATACTTATTTTTGAAGACGACGCGGCGTTAGGAAACATGTTAAAAGAAACGCTGCAGCAAATGGGGCTTGAGGCTGCGTTGTGTAATGATCGCGCTTGCGCAACCGGTTATCTGGATCAGCTGTCCGGATTCGATGCTGTTATTACCGATCTTGATATGAATGGCATCACGGGCATTGACATTCTCACGCACATTCGGGAGAAACATTCAACCATCCCGTTGTGGATCATGACCGCCCACGGCGATTACACGAAACAAACAGCTTTAAAAGATGGATTTAACGGACTTATTAAAAAACCACTAAGCCGCGAAATATTGAGTGATCTGTTTCCCGGCAAAAAAATACCTTTACACGAAAATGTATTAATGAATGCTTTCCCATCGTTAATCGCGTTATTTGGAAATGACAGAGAAACTATTTTGGACGTGTTGCGGACGTTTATGCAAACTTCGTCGGAAGATTTGGTTAAATTAGACAACGCGATAGCTGCAAACGATTTTACGGCAGCACGCCCCGTTTGTCATAAAATGCAATCGATGCTCGCACAACTCGATGCCCCACACTTGTGCACCACGTTGAGAAAAATAGATAAACTTGGCAATGAAGAGACTTTTCCGGAATGGAAAGAAGAATTGGCGACAGCTATACGTGAAATAAAATCATTTACGGAAGAAATCAAAAGCACGCACTTGGGCAACCCTGATTAACCGAGGTTGTATAAACGCATTTTATTGTATATCGTTTTTCGGTCGACACCCAACAAACGAGCGGCTTTCGATTTATTACCACCCGATCTTTCCAATGCATGTATGATGCGGTCTTTCTCGTTTTCGAATGGCATTGCCTCCGGCACATTTGCTGTCTGCTTCGCAGGCGAAGGCCTGTCGGTTAAAGGAGGTAAACTATCCGGCGTTATAGTATCGGTTGTTGAGAAAAGTACCGATCGCCGAATGACGTTACGAAGTTCGCGCAGGTTTCCCGTCCACGTGTAATTTTTCAAACGAAGCAAAGCCTCGGGCGAGATATCCTGTACGTTCTTGTCCAGTTCCGTATTGGCTTCCTGCATGAAATGACGTGCATACAACGGGATGTCTTCCGTACATTCTCTCAAAGGAGGCATTTCGATCATAAATTCATTCAACCGGTGATAAAGGTCTTCCCGGAACGTTCCCGAGGCAATTGCCTTTTCCATATCTTCGTTGGTAGCCGTCACCAGCCGCACATCCACATCAATATCGGCAGATGTGCCCACCGGCCTTACTTTTTTCTCCTGTAACGCCCTTAACAGCTGCATTTGCACACCACCCGGCAGATTTCCTACTTCATCGAGAAACAATGTTCCCCCATTTGCTTCCACAAAAAAACCGGTTTTGTTTTCGATAGCTGAAGTAAACGATCCTTTTTTATGCCCGAAAAGCTCGCTCGGGCCCAATTCAGCCGATAAGCTACCGCAGTCGACCGCGACAAAAGGCCCTTTGGAACGGGCGCTCCTCTCATGGATAAGCCGCGCAGCGTTCTCTTCTCCCGTTCCGCTCTCGCCAGTAATCATCACAGCCATTTGAGTGGGCGCTACAAGGTTGATGTAATCATAAGCCTGCAAAACAGGTTTTGATTTACCTTCTACGATATTTCGAATATTTTTGGGTGAGCTTGTTCTTTTAGATCGATCTTCCTTTTCCTTTTGGCTTGGAACCTTAAGTGCGGATTCGACTTTTTGCTGCAGTACTGATGGATTGATGGGTTTTTCGAGGAAATCAAACGCTCCCAGTTTGATAGCCGACACGGCAGTGGAAACCTCTCCATAACCTGTCATAATGATCACAGGCGTTTGTATTCGTTTTTCGTTCATCCAAACCAACAACATGATGCCGTCGCCGTCTGGTAAACGTAAATCAGATAAAACAAGATCGTAAGATTCCGTTAAGAGAAATTCCTTAGCGCTTTCGGTTTTCGTGCACCATTCGGCAGAAAGATCGTTTCTTTCAAACCATTTCTTCAGCATGTTGCCAAAACCCGTATCGTCTTCTATGATAAGTATTTTCCCCATCATCGCATACTAAATCTGCTTATAAAGATAACGCATTATTTTCTTTCTTAACACATACGCTTTTATCGGTTTTGAGGAACCGTAACATTTACCGATGCAGATTAAGTTTTTTTACGATAACAAGCGCACAAATCAACACAATTTTATGCCGAAAACGTGATAAATAACTATATTTGAAGACAGAAAATATTTTTTTATGACGATATCAATTATGCGTTCCGAATTTGAAAGCAGACTACGAAAAATTCAAAACGTTATCGGGGAAGCACAAGCCGATGCCTGCATCATCACATCACCGGTGAATCTGTTCTATCTGAACGGGTTCATATTCGACGGATACATGTATATCCGGCCCGAAAACGAGCCGGTTTTATTTGTAAAACGACCTCACGGAGTGAAAGCGGAAAACGTTTTTTACATCCGAAAACCGGAACAGATGCCTGAAATGTTACAGCAAAAAAACTTTCCGTTGCCGGAAAAAATATTGGTGGAAGCCGACAGCATGGTTTTTTCATCGGCCGTGAGGCTGCAAAACGCGCTTGGAAACCCCCAATTAATAAATGTTTCGGCAAAAATAAGGGAACTCCGAAGCGTGAAATCGGACTACGAACTTGCGCAGATGCGCGAATGCGCCGCAATTCACACCACAGTGTACAAAGAAATCCCCGGCCTCTATCGCGAAGGCATGACCGACATTGAACTGCAAATTGAAATTGAGCGCGTCATGCGTTTACACGGTTCCATGGGCATTTTCAGGGCATTCGGCGAAAACATGGATATCTTTATGGGCAGTCTTTTGGCGGGAAACAATGCCCAAACGGCTTCGCCGTACGATTTTGCGTTGGGCGGCAGAGGCCTCAGTCCCTTGTTGCCTATCGGTTCTTCGGGAGTTAAGCTTGAAAAAGGAACCACGTTTATGGTGGATATGGCGGGCAATTTTCGCCCGTGGATGAGCGACATGTCGCGAACGTTTGCCATAGGGAAAGCGGATAAAAAAGCGTACGACGCCCATCAGGTTTCCATGGAGATGAACCACTGGGTATCGGAAAACGTGAAACCAGGAACGGCTTGTGCCGCAATTTACGATTATTCATTGGCGACAGCCAAAAAACACGGTTTGGAAAGCTATTTTATGGGCACCAAACAACAAGCCAGGTTTGTTGGGCACGGCTTGGGACTTGAAATTAACGAACCGCCCGTTCTTACGCCCCGTTCCAGAGAAATTCTGCAACCCGGTATGGCGTTTGCCTACGAACCAAAGTTCGTGCTGCCCGGCATCGGGCCCGTAGGTATCGAAAACACGTTCATCGTTGAGCAAAACGGCGTGGAAAACATTACACTTTGCGAAGAAAAATTGATAACTTTGTAGCTCAATAGCCATTCGCTTCGCGATATTCAATTTGATATTCTTAATTGCTATGGCTTTTACAGGCTGTGTAAATGGCGTGGCAATTGATAAAAGAACAGAACAAAAATACATTTGCAAGCGGACAACTAACGAACAGAATGTTAAAAAAGCAATCATACTTTGCTCCACTCCTTATTGTTGTATTCGGCGCATTGCTTTTTACAACGGGACTTTCGCGTGTGCACTTGTTTGACTGGGATGAGATTAACTTTGCCGAATCGGCACGTGAAATGCTCATAACGGGCGATTATCTGAACGTGCAGGTCAATTTCGAAACATTCTGGGAAAAACCCCCGCTTTTTATCTGGATGCAGGCCGCTTCGATGAAATTATTCGGTGTGAACGAGTTTGCCGCCCGGTTTCCCAATGCCGTAGCCGGAATAATTACCTTACTCGTATTGTTTTTTATCGGGAAAAGGTTGAAAAATGAAACGTTCGGCCTACTATGGGCACTGCTGTACGCGTGTTCGTTTCTGCCGTTTTTTTACTTCAAGTCGGGCATTATAGATCCATGGTTTAATCTTTTCATCTTTTGGGGAATTTACTTTATCGTTCTATATACCGAACCCGGAAACACGGGTAATAAATATCTTCAAGCTGCGCTCTCGGCTTTGTTTCTGGGATTGGCAACGCTAACCAAAGGGCCTGTGGGTTTTCTTATTTTTGCACTTTGCTTTCTGGTTTTTCTCGTCATGAACCGCTTCCGGTTATCGGCATTCAAGTGGGCGCATGTACTCGTATTTCTGGCCGTATTTGTGCTGGTGGGCGGTTTGTGGTTTATTTTGCAGATCGCGAACGGCAATTTAAGCATCATGCAGGACTTCATTGTTTATCAGATTCGCTTGTTCCAGACACAGGATGCGGGGCACGGAGGATTTCCCGGATATCATTTTGTGATTCTGTTTTTTGGCGTTTTTCCCGCATCAATCTTTGCATTGCCGACGTTTCGCAGACGAATTCTGCAGAAAGAAGATAATATCCGCGTGGCGCATCTGTTCCGATGGATGATGATCACGCTTTGGGTGGTGTTGATCTTATTTACCGTTGTGCGCACAAAAATCGTGCATTATTCGTCCATGTGTTATTTCCCGATCACTTTTCTGGCAGCATGGTTCATTTCCAAGTGGATGAACGGCGAAGCAAAGGCGGGCAAATTGATTACCGTTCCATTGCTTACGATCGGTATTTTACTGGGATTGGCAGTCGCTGTCATTCCATTTATTGACTCTTTTAAACGTTCGCTTATTCCGTATATAAACGATGAGTTTGCCGTAGGCAACCTGCAGGCGGTATCGCACTGGCATGGTTTTGAGTGGATTATCGGGCTGATACTCATTGCATCCGTTATTGTCTTTGTCGTTGTTAAAAAGATAAATCCACAGAAAGCCGTTACCGCACTTCTTATCGGATGTCTTCTATTTATCTATTTGGGTATGCTTTTTATCACCCCGCAAATAGAAAAATACAGCCAAAATGCGGCTATCGAATTTTATAAAAGCAAACGCGGCGAGGATTGCTATATTTACCCGATTCATAAAAGTTATGCGCAGTATTTTTACAGCGACCGGCAACCGCAAAATAACAACGCGGATAAAACATTTTTGCAACAAGGAGATATTGATAAACCGGCCTATTTTGTATTAAAAAAACAAGGTTCGGAAGAAGCCGATTTTATTCGGGAAACACAGAATCCCGAAAAATTATACGAGAAAAACGGGTTTATATTTTACGTGCGTAAACCGGCGCATAAGAGTAATTCAGTTGTAATTCAATAGATATTCGGTGGTAATTGGTTGCAGGCCTGTGGCAGACAGGTTTTGTTGAAAATATCAACACTGCAACGAACAACGAAAACAAAGTGAGCGAATTACCATTGAATTACGCGAAGCGAATAACAAAGAAAAGATGATTAACGGAAAAAAAATAATCGTAGTGATGCCCGCCTACAACGCGGAGAAAACGCTGGAACAAACCTACAACGAAATTCCTTTCGATGTGGTGGATGATGTGATCCTGACGGACGATTTCAGCAAGGACAAAACCGTGCAGAAAGCGCAACAACTGGGAATAAAACACATCATAAGCCATGAAAAGAACAAGGGCTACGGCGGAAATCAGAAAACCTGTTACAATAAGGCGTTGGAACTGGGTGCGGATATTGTAATTATGCTACATCCTGATTATCAATACACCCCTAAACTCATCCAGTCTATGGCGTATATGATCGCCAACGATGTGTATCCCGTGGTGCTCGCATCGCGTATTTTGGGGCACAGCGCACGTCGCGGCGGCATGCCGATGATTAAATACATCGCCAACCGGTTTCTGACGCTTTTTCAGAATATCCTGCTGAATAAAAAACTCTCCGAATACCACACCGGCTATCGGGCTTTCTCGGCCGAAGTACTTCGCAGCATCAACTACAACATCAATTCCGACGATTTCATTTTCGACAACGAAATGCTGGCGCAAATTTTTTATGCGGGCTTTCAGATCGGCGAAATGACGTGCCCCACCAAATACTTCGACGATGCGTCCTCCATCAACCTCAAGCGTAGCAGTATTTACGGACTCGGCGTTATCGGCGTTTCCATTAAATACCGGTTGTGCAAATGGGGATTGATGAGATCGCGGTTATTCCATTAGAACCAAGAATATAGATCGCTTCGCTTTTAGATCAAAGACTGTTTTTAAGTTTTCGGCTACAAATTCTATTTTCTTATTTCTTCTCTTTGTGCCGTGTTGTTGCCACCGGATCGAGGAACAGTTTCTTTGCCATCCGTTCATCGTGTCCATAAATATCTTCTCGAAAGTTCATTTCGCCACCGCCGCCAACCCATGCGGTGAAATAAGTCAATAAAACCGGTACCGGTTTTTTCAGCTTCACATATTGTTCCTTATCGGCGGTCATTGCTTCTTGCACCTTTTCGGCGTTCCATTTCGCCGTATCGTTCAACAGATACTGCGCAAGGCGTGCCGGCTCCTGAAGCCTGATACAGCCGTGACTGTAACTTCGTTTATCGGTATTGAACAACGATTTTGCCGGCGAATCGTGTAGGTAAATGTTGTAGCTGTTGGGGAAAAGAAATTTCACGCGTCCCAACGAATTCCACGGCCCGGGTTTTTGTCTTACCACCGGCAGACCGCCACTGTTGCCCACCACTTCCATGTGATTCCTGCGCAAATAACTGCCGCTTCGTTTCATTTTTGGTAAGATTTCGTTTTTCACGATGCTTTGCGGCACATTCCAGTACGGACTGAATACGATGGTGCTCAAATTTCCGGTGAAAACCGTGGTATTGTGACCTTCCGAACCCACAACCACGTTCATCTCCCACGCGGGTTTTCCTTTTTCGTACATATAAAGCTTAAAGTCTGGAACATTGACCATTATAGAGCGGGCTGTATCATTGGTCTCCGTAGGAATCCAGCGCATGCGTTCCATATTCACGAGAATTTGTTGCAACCGTTCGTCTATCGGGATATTCAAATCTTTGATAAAATCTTTGCTGATGATCGGATCAGGCTGATAGCCGTATTCTTTTTTTACTTGCAGCAGCGTTTGATAGAACGCCGAATCGTATTTGTTGGTAAACGTGCTGTCGGCACCGGCCAAATAACCTTCTTTTTTCAGTCGCAGTTTTAGCTGCTTTATTTCATCGCCTTCGTAACCAACCGATTTGATATTGTTTTTGTAAACAACAGAATCCCAGCCACCGGCATCGCGAATATCTTTGTATTTGCCAAGCATTTCCCGCAGGCGAATGTATTGCACGTTTACAGGCGCATTTTCATTGGAGAAACGTCCTTTGCGGGCAATGGCCGAATCAAGCGTAGCTTCAAGCGCCATGCGCTTGCGTGGAACCGTCCATTCCACCGATTTCATATCGAAATCGAAGTTATTGCTGTACTCATGATCGTAATACAGGTAAAGATATTTGGTGAGATCGAGTTCCATACGGCGAAAAACGGAGTCCGATGCGTTTATTCGCAGCGAATCTTCCTGAAACAGGTTGTTGATCTTTTGACTGAATTTCTTATCGTAAACGGTAGAGTCTTTGGAATAGTTATGGTAATTCATCAGCAAATTCCAAAACGAATTGGTCTGCTCAGCCAATCGTGTACTCGAAAACCAGGCATATTGATAGTTGCGGCTGTTGTAAAAACTGGTGATGCGGTTTTTAATGGTGTCGCTCAACACGCTGTCGGCGGCGAGGTAGCTGCTCACAACGGCACTGTCCAGAAACAAATCGTTGTAGGAGTTGGTGGTATCAATGGTTATATCGACTTTTGTGATGGGTTTCTCTACCCGAACGGGTTGTTGTGGTTTCTTTTGAAAATAGCTGCAGGAGAAAACGGAAAAAAGCACACTCGTGAAGATTAGCGCTACAAATAGTTTTTGCTTCATAAATAAGGCTTGATTTTTTAACGGATTTGTAAATAAACAATGTACCTGTTATAAAAGTTTTGTGAAGCGCTGAAAAGTGCCTCGCTTTTGGTTTTATTCTGCAATTGGAGTGTTTAAAGTTTTATGAGTAAAAAATATGCTTTTATTGTGGTAGTGTGCCATGAAAATATGTTCATCACAGCGCAGGGATGTTAGCCAACAAAAAAGCCCCTAAGAAAACTCTTAGAGGCTTTTGAAAAAGACGGCGGCTACCTATCGATGACGAGCCCAAAAACGCATCCCGTTTTTGCTGGCTGTCACGATTCCGGCATCGCG
>JAQVEB010000264.1 GCA_028698105.1 Petrimonas sp.
TGAATCATCAATTGGAGGGCTGTAAGCCCTGTTTAAATTGCTAAACTGCCCTTTCAGGGCGAAATCGTGGGCTGTAACTGCCCCAACCCAACGCGCCGCTTCGAATTCTTTTTTCCTATTTCTCTCTCCCATTGGAGAGAGTACCCGAAGGGGAGAGAGGTTGCATTGGGCTGAAATAAATTGCCACCCTGCCTGCGGCAGGCAGGTTCGTGGCGTTAGGAAGTATTGCGGATAATCATTTTCCTTTTTCACCGGATAATATCTTCTTAAACGAATAACGCTCTATCCCTCAAAGCCTTTTATCTTCTCCACCGGATTTTACAACCGTCTCTCTCGCCCAGAATTTCATTAGCGTAGAAAAACGCTGTAATTTTTTTCCTCGAATACAAACAAGACTTCTTTACAACTCAATTTACGATCAATTTTCTTAACGAGAACTTCACTTGTAAATCACATATTACCATTCATAATATTGTATAATATACATATAATTGATTATAGTAATATTTACAATATATATATACTTGATATTTATGTGTTTTAAAACATATAAAATATTTATTATTTATAATATATAATATATATTTTTGCATATTTATATTAGATGATGTCTGTGAAATGAATATACAAAAAATGAATCGTTGAATGTGCTTATTAATAATAACCCAAGAACGCTCATACCATGCTAAACAACGGGATTGCCAGGTTTCTGCCTGAAAATATTATGAAGGAGCAGGTTGTTTGCGCAATTTTTAAAGTAGGACAATAACTTTGCCAATCTCTTGAATAGTATGGATTAAAATAGCATTTATTATAATCGGATAAAATATTTAATAAGAAAATGAAAAATTTTGTCAAATTATTTCAACTCTCCATGTTAATTCTGATAATTTTTGGCAGCTACCAAAATCCCTCATCAGCACAGCAAACTAAACATCAAAAACTGCATGAACCAAGAGTTGTAGAAGACGGTGGTACAGGTGCATATAGTGCAATCATGTACACCGATAATTCTTTGCCCACGCACACTGTGTTCCGGCCAAAGAATCTTAGCGTTTTTGGGGTGCAAAACAAGTTGCCGATTATAGTATGGGGAAACGGAGCGTGTGCCAATTCCCCCTGGGAACACATTAACTTTTTGTCGGAAGTGGCCTCACACGGTTTTTTGGTGATTGCAATCGGACCAATGCCGGAGGAAGGGCAGCGTGGAGGTGGAAGATCAACCTCTTCACAGTTAGCGGACGCGATTGATTGGGCAATTGCTCAAAATAATGATAGTGAGAGTGTGTTTTACGGAAAAATTGATGTTTCGAAGATTGCCGTAAGCGGTATGTCCTGTGGTGGCTTACAAGCACTTGAAACCGCGCCTGATCCGCGAGTTTCCACTGCAATTATCTGCAATAGTGGCATATTAGGAAATCCGGGCAGCGGTATGCCGGGCATGCCGGCTTTAACAAAAGATCATTTGGCCAAACTGCACACGCCTGTTCTCTATTTGCTTGGAGGTGAGTCGGATATCGCATATAATAATGGAATGGACGACTTTAATCGTATTAACCATGTGCCGATATTTGTAGCAAATATGGACGTCGGACATGGAGGTACGTACAGACAACCTCACGGAGGGGAATTTGCCATAGTAGCTACCGCATGGTACAAATGGCAACTGAAAGGCGATGAAGAAGCGGGTAAATTTTTTACCGGAGATTCCTGTAAACTTTCTAAATCGGAGGTGTGGAGGATCGAGAAAAAAAACCTACCTTGATAGATTTTGATTTCTAATAAATTGAAAGATAATTAAGCGTTGGCTACACTTTCAGATAATGGCAATGTGGCCGCTTCATGATGCTTCCGAAGATTTATCTTCGCTATTTTTCATCGTTTAATATTCCACGTAACAGTAAAAATCCAATCATAAAGGAAGTTAAATTTTAATTAACATGAAAAAAATAATATTTTTCATCACAAATTCAGTTTTACTGTCAGTATGTAGTCGTGTTTCGAGTCAGAATCTAATTCTTAATGACCTTGAGTATTTCGAGAAGCAGGGCGTCAATATTTTGGTGTACAGTAATTTGTTTACTGGGGGGTTCAACGACGAGAAGGATGCCGGCATAGAATTGATCCACCATGGCGTCAGAACTGCCCAAGGCGGCGCTGTGAGATTATCCAATACTCCGGAACAATGGGATCTTGTTCCTGCAATACCAAGCCGAGTGGTTAATCGTGAGTTGAATACGATCGAGTCGATTTTAAGGTATGAAGATTATAATTTTGATTCGCGAGTGGTTGTAACAGCTATAGGTAAAGGTGTTGAGATATCTGTTTATCTGGATAAACCACTTCCAAAAGTACTTGAAGGGAATGCCGGATTTAATCTCGAGTTTTTACCCTCCCAATACTGGGGAAAAACTTATTTGATGGATGGACGTATTAATCGCTTTTCGCGCTATGTGGTAGGTAACACTATTACAAGACCGAACAATGAAAAACTGAAACAATTTAAGGGATACGTAACTTCCGACGACAGAGGAACCGGCAGATTTATAGACCCGCTTCCCCTCGAAACCGGACGCACCATTCTCCTTGCGCCCGAAGAGCCGGAACGATTTGTGAAAATCACTTCGCATGATGCTGATCTGATGCTTTTCGACGGCCGTGTTCTGGCACAAAACGGGTGGTATGTAATTCGAAGTTTGCTCCCGGCAGGAAAAACAGGCAAGGTTCTGACCTGGACAGTTGAACCAAATGCCATTGACGGTTGGACAAGAGAACCCAATATCGGATTCTCTCAGGTTGGTTACCTTCCTTCTCAACAAAAAATCTCGGTGATTGAACTCGACAAGAAGGATAAACCGCTTCCAAAAGCATCTATATACAAAATTAACGAAGATGGTAACGCTACCGAAGTATTCAGCGGTAATATTGTGTCTTGGGGTGACTATTACAAATATCATTATGTAAAATTCGATTTTACTTCAGTCAAAAACCCCGGGATATACTATATCAAGTATGGCGACCATAAAACAAATAATTTTATTATAGATGATAACGTTTACGATGAGATTACTGATGCCACCAGTGATATATGGATTCCAATACACATGAACCACATGTTTGTACGGGAGGCTTACAGGGTATGGCACGGCGAGCCTTTTAAGGAAGGTTATCTGCAGGCTCCGCCAAACACCGATCACTTCGATATGCATAGCCAAGGACCAACCACAGATACAAAATATAAAGGTTTGGAATTAATTCCCGGATTAAATGTAGGCGGTTTTTTCGATGCCGGAGATTTTGATATTGAGACTGGAGCAAACATTGGCGTGGTACAAAACTTCGTGCAAACATGGGAATATTTCAAACCCTTGCGGGATCAAACTTTTGTTGATCAAAAACAACGTTATGTATATCTCCATCGTCCGGATGGAACGCCGGACATATTGCAATTTATTGAGCATGGTACAATGCAGCTTCTGGCTCAGGCAGAGATTATAGGTCACATGGCTCAAACGCTTTCCAATTCCGTTCTTTATAATTATCATCACCTTGGTGATGCTGCCTCGATAACGGATGGACTTCATTACAATCCGAACCTTGGCCCATACGAGGTAGCCGCCGATGGCCGCTCAAGCGGAGTTAAGGATGACATGTGGGCATTCACAAGCCGTAATCCAAGTCTTGATCTCAGGGCAGCAACCATGTTTGCGGCCGCAAGCCGGGCATTGAAGGGATATGACGATGATCTTTCGGCCCGAGCGTTGCAACAGTCAAAAAGATTATTAAAAGAAGCTACGGAATTACTTGCCAATCAGCCACAGGATCGTTCTAACAGAATGTTTGGAGCCGCAGATGTGGCCACAAACCTCCAATTGTATATCTCAACCGGAGAAAAACAATATGCTGATAAATTTCAGGAACTTTTATGGCCTGCGCTTGATCGCAACGTGAGTGGAAACATTCTGACGGCATTACACGGCATACCGCATATGGATACATCTTTTAAAGAAAAACTACGTCCGTATGTTGTAAAGTATAAAGAATATATCGCCGAGCTTGAAAAGGATAATCCATACGGAGTGCCCATCGGCCTCGGGAACTGGGCAGGAAGTGGAGGTGTAGTAAACTTTGGCACAACTGTATGTTTTGCGAGCATGTATTTCCCCGATATAATTGCTGCTAACCATGCATTTAAAGCTACAAATTGGTTGTTTGGTTGTCATCCGTATCATAATTATTCATTAGTGGCAACAGTGGGCGCTGCTCGTCCGAAAGAAGTATTTTATGGTAATAACAGGGCTGACTTTTCATTTATTCCCGGCAATGTTGCCCCCGGCCTGTTATTCCGTAAACCGGACCATTTTGAGAATTATGACGACTGGCCATTCCTGTGGGGGGAAAACGAAGCTACGATCGGTGGCAATACCAGCTATTTAATCTTCGGAAGTGTCTTCAAAAATGTTGTGAAAAAATAAAATTCCATGTTAGTGAGGTTGTACTACAAAAGTCTTGTGATACTGGAAAGG
>JAQVEB010000265.1 GCA_028698105.1 Petrimonas sp.
GAAAATCGGTGGGATTGAACGCCATCATCACCTCGTTGCTTTACAAAAAGCATCCGGCCGAAATGAAAATGGTGCTGATAGACCCGAAAATGGTGGAGTTCCACATCTACTCCACCATCGAAAAACACTATCTGGCCAAACTGCCTGATGAGGAAAAAGCCATTATTACCGATGTAACCAAGGTTACGCAAACACTCAACTCGCTCACCAAAGAGATGGACGATCGTTATGAGTTGCTCATGCGCGCACACGTGCGCACGATTCTGGAATACAACGAAAAATTCGTCAAACGCCGTTTAAACCCGAACAACGGGCACCGGTACATGCCTTACATCGTGGTTGTTATTGACGAGTTCGGCGATCTGATCATGACGGCCGGCAAAGAAATAGAAATGCCCATTGCGCGTATCGCGCAAAAAGCGCGTGCCGTGGGTATGCACATGGTCATCGCCACGCAACGCCCCACAACAAATATCATTACCGGAACCATCAAAGCGAACTTTCCCGCGCGGATGGCTTTCCGCGTAACCTCGCAGATTGATTCGCGCACCATTCTTGATATGAACGGTGCCAACCAACTTATCGGGCGCGGCGATATGCTTTTCTCGCAGGGCAGCAACCTCATCCGCATACAATGTGCGTTTGTGGACACCCCCGAAGTGGAAGGCATCACGCAATACATCGGCCAACAGCGAGGCTACGAGCATGCATTTGCATTGCCGGAAGTTCTCTCGGCAGACGGAGACGACAAGCCCGGCGCCGTGGACCTGAACGAAAAAGATGCGCTCTTCGACGAAGCGGCGCGCCTAATTGTGGTGCATCAGCAAGGATCAACCTCGTTGATACAACGCAAATTTTCCATCGGGTACAACCGCGCCGGCAGATTAATGGATCAGTTGGAAGCGGCAGGAATTGTCGGCCCGGCGCAAGGTAGCAAAGCACGCGACGTGTATATTGCAGACGAATATTCGTTGGAGAAACTCCTCGACTCGCTCCGATAAGATTTTCTGTCTGCCGTGCCTCTCCCACCTTCGTTTAAACTTTGCAACCAGAAAACGGTCAAAGTGCTAAACGATTAAAACGAACGCATTATGAAAAGAAATATATTCACCCTCGCAGTTTTGTTGATTGCCGGCATGGCATTCGCACAAAGTTCTAACCAATCCCGCGCGATTTTAGACAAGGCTTTTAACGCTTACGAAAAATCGAGGGGCATTCTTCTTGATTTCAACATCACCACCTCCGAAGCCAACGGAACAGCCTATCAGCCACAAACCGGAAAAGCAAGAATTAAAGGCAACAAATTCAAATTGGAAATGGATGCCATGGATACCTGGTTCGACGGCAAAACCCAATGGGTGCTGATGAAAGATGCCAACGAAGTAAATATCAGCAATCCCACAAGCACAGAAATTGCTTCGCTGAGCCCGTTGGCGCTGCTGGGCATGTATAAAACCGGCTTCACGCTTAAAAATCCGGTATCCAAAATGGTGAATGGGAAAAGCGCCTTCGTAATAGATATGATCCCTGACGGAAAATCGGATTTCAAACAATTATCGGTTGCCATTGACAAAAAAACAAACGCCGTTTTACAGGTGAAAACCCTGATGAGCAACGACACTAAAAGCACCATTGACATCAGCAGCTACAATCCGTACAACTATTTCTCCGAGGCGGTATTCGTGTTCAACAAAGCTGCACATCCCGGTGTTGAGATCGTTGATTTGCGGTAGTAATTTTATGAAGCCGAAGGCTTTGCCCCCGATTTGTTTCATTTACCCGAAATAGATAATGGTTATATCCATTTTAAAAATCGGAATAAGATTTGTAACTTTGCCGTAATTATTAATATATAAACCTTCTCTTTAAAACGGGAAGGTTTTTTAAACGCAAAAAATATGAGAACAAAAGTACGCTGCCTGATCATCGGTTCGGGCCCGGCGGGATATACCGCCGCCATTTATGCCTCGCGGGCAAATCTCGATCCGGTTTTGTATGAAGGCATGCAACCGGGTGGACAACTTACTACCACAACCGATGTGGAAAACTTTCCGGGATATCCCGAAACGATAACCGGCCCCGAAATGATGGAAGACCTGAAAAAACAGGCGCAAAGATACGGAGCCGAAATTTTATCGGGAAGAGCCACTGCGGTTGATTTTTCCGTGCGCCCTTTTAAAGTTACTATTGACACGGAATACACGGTTGAAGCCGACAGCGTGATCATCTCCACCGGCGCAACCGCTAAATATCTGGGTCTGCCCGATGAAGCAAAGTATGCCGGACAGGGCGTTTCGGCCTGTGCAACGTGCGACGGCTTTTTCTACCGGAAAAAGAAAGTGGCCGTTGTGGGCGGCGGCGACACTGCTTGCGAAGAGGCCAGCTATTTGGCCGGATTGGCCGATAAAGTGTATATGATCGTTCGTAAACCATACCTGCGGGCATCGCAAATTATGCAGGAACGGGTAATGAACAACCCCAAGATCGAGATACTTTTCGAACACAATGCCGTAGGCTTGTTCGGCAACAACGGCGTTGAAGGCGCACACCTCGTGAAACGCATGGGCGAGCCCGATGAAGAGAAAGTAGATATCGCTATTGACGGTTTCTTTTTGGCTATAGGCCACAAACCAAACACCGAAATATTTAAAGACTTCCTTGAATTGGATGACGTAGGTTATGTTAAAATCCAACAACCGACTACAAAAACCAATATTGAAGGTGTTTTCGCCGCAGGCGACGTTGCCGATCCCATTTACCGCCAGGCAGTAACCGCCGCCGGTATGGGCTGCAAGGCAGCCATGGATGCAGAGCGGTATTTATCGGAGAAGGGGTTGTGATTATTTTATGAAATTATAAAAAAACTGCCTCCCTCATTAAATAATTTCGTATTTCTTTTTTAATATATTTAAGAAGTCGCTTAAAATATAAGCGACTTTTTTTGTTAAAAAGTTTTTTAATTATTATAAACCTGCCTATCTTTGCACAAATATCAAGTAATATATTGCATTCTGATGCATTAAAAAACAAAGTCACTATAAAAAAAGAAAAAATTACAACAAAAAGACAAAAGAATCCATTTTAAATCTTACACACAAATTTCTGTAAATTATTAAATCAATTAAAATTGAGAGAGAATGAAAAGAAAAAATCATTTTGGTTTTAAGGGAATGATTACTCTTATTTGAGTTTCATTGCCTTTTCTATTTCTGCGCAAACAGTAAATGTTCGCGGTACGGTGATTGATGACTCGGGTTTGCCCGTAATAGGTGCCACAGTTATTGTTACCGGTGACGTTTCGAGAGGTACCGTAACGGATATCGATGGAAATTATGCATTGAGCAATGTTCCGTCAAACGGTTCGCTTCAATTCAGCTATGTGGGTATGGTCACCCAAACCGTTCCCGTGAACGGACGTTCAAGGGTAGATATTACGTTAGCCGGCGACAGCGAAGTGCTGGACGAGGTAGTAGTTACCGCCTTAGGTATGAAACGCCAGCAAAAAGCACTAGGCTACGCTATGAAAGAGCTGAAAAGCGACGAATTAATTTCAAACATTATAAATCCGGTTGCAGCATTGCAGGGAAAAGTAGCGGGTGTTGAAATTGCACAGTCAGACGGCGGTATGTTTGGCTCCACAAAAATACTCATCCGTGGTGCTTCCACGTTAGGAAAAAACAATCAGCCTATCTATGTGGTAGATGGCGTGATTCTCGACAATGCCATTTCAAAATCAGGCGATGCAGATTGGAATCAAGCAGCTAATGACTATGGGAATGAGTTGAAAAACTTAAATCCAGAAGACTTTGCAACGGTATCTGTGCTTAAAGGAGCTGCTGCAACTGCCTTGTATGGTTCAAGAGGATTGAACGGTGCGGTGGTAATCACCACAAAGAGCGGTCAAGGACGTCAAGGGTTGGGAATACAGGTATCGCAAACGTTTGGAACGGATTATGTTTATAAACAGCCGAGAATGCAAAACGTTTATGGTCCAGGAGCAATGTCAGGATATGTTGATTATGGAACTCAAAAACCTAACGGCACCTACTATCAGTTCGATAACCAGCGTCAATTTATGCTCAATGCTGATGGCAAACACACCTTGATGGGCGATTGGGATTGGATGGGTTATGGACCCAAATACGACGGATCCGACATCGAATTTTACGACAGGACCTACCGCGCTTATTTGCCTGTTGAGAACAACTTTAAGGATGCCTACAACTTGGGATTTAACTCTAATACAAATGTTGCTGTAAGTGGTGGAAACGACAAAACGACATTTTACACCTCGCTGGGCTTTTTGCATAATCAGGGAACGCTGCCTAACAACCATTTCAAACGATTAACTCTTTTAACAAAAGCTTCACACAATATTACAGACAGAGTAAATCTGGAAGCAACACTTTCATTCGCTAATTCAACGCCGAGAATGCTCAACCAAATATCGGAGAATATTTTATAGATGGTACATGGTCACGTTCCTACGACTCTAAATTCCTG
>JAQVEB010000266.1 GCA_028698105.1 Petrimonas sp.
GATATCATCATTATTCCTCCGGGCGTGGGACATAAATGCTTATCGCATAGCGATGATTTTACGGTTGTGGGTGCCTATCCCGATGGAAATTCTCCCGATCTGCTTCGCGGAGAAAAAAGCGATCGCCCGCGTGCGGACGAAAATATTGCAAGAGTCCCCGTTCCCAAATCCGATCCGTTATTGGGAACAAAAGGCGGATTGGTGGAGGTTTGGAAATAATTCTATTCGTAAGGTATAAACCGAATCCAATCAATCAGATAAACGCACTCCACACCCGATGGCGGCGGCCCTTGTATCCACTGCCCGTTTTGTGACCAGCAATTGAGTTTTAGCTGATACGGATCGGTAATTTTCACTTCGTGATCGGTGTAGTAATAGGTGTGAAGCACCTTGCCATCTACGAACCACTCAATTTTATCGGGTTTTACGTCGAATCCCCACACGTGAAAATCATCCGAAGGATTAAAATCCAGCACGATGTCGGGATTGGTATTAAAACTCTTCAACCCTTCAGCGTGAACGGCGAAATGCACTTCGCCCTTATCTTTTCCGAACGATTGGGTGAGAAATTCAATATCTATCTCCTGCTTGGTTCCGTCACCCGAACCCACATCATTCCAATCAATCGTATAAAACGAGTTCAAAACGCCAGGAACGAAAGAAGGTTTCAATCGTGCCTCCCACCGGCCGTATAAAAACTCATTTTTACTTTGCACAGCTGAACTCAGGAATGTTCCGTTGTCGTTTTTGAAGATCATGTGCAGATACCCGTCTTTCACATACACCCGTTCCCTGCCGGTTTGTCCGCCATGCTCATTCCAGGTTGCGACGGTCCATAAAGATTCATCAACGGTTGTTCCGTTAAAATCGTCACGAAATGCTTCTTTCGGCTCATCCACAAGCACTTTTTCTTTGTCGCACGATGAAGCGCTTGAAACAATAAAGAAAATCGAAAGAATTAAGAAAGGATATATCTTCATAGGGCTGATTTTTTTTACAAATCTATAAAAAACAATGAATTGTTGCGAAACAAACGAAATAAAACCGTAGTTTTGTACAAAAAAGAAAAATGAATAGTCCCGATTTCTTATTTGAAAAGGATGTTCCCTGGAAAAATGCAGGGGAATTGATGAAGCGGAAAATTCTCGGCTACGACGAAAATTTGATGCTCGTAAAAATGCACTTCGAAAAAGGAGCCGTCGGAGCATTGCACACGCATCCACACTCACAATGCACGTATGTGATCAGCGGAAAATACGAATTCACCATCGGCGATGAAACAAACGTCGTGCAACAGGGCGATTCGCTCTACATTGCTCCCGATGCCGTGCACGGCATAAAATGCCTGGAACCCGGAGAGCTAATTGATGTTTTCAGTCCGGCGCGGGAAGATTTCCTGAAGTAAATTTCTAAAATCGTTGTAGATTCACTTTTCGGATAAAAATTTCCGCTCCTTCCGATTGTATCTGTATTTTGCCTTTACGCGGTTTTACGTTGTATGCACGGTTTACGAGCTTACCGTTCAGGTAAATGAGCAGATCGCTTCCTTTTACATAGATTTCATAACGATTCCATTGGCCGACCGGTTTTTCCACATCTTTCGCTCCGCGAAAACCTGTTTTATCTTCCCATTGCTGGTCACGGCTATACCAGTCGATCCGTCCTCGGGTGAATGTCCGGGTTTCTCCGGCAGGATCATAAATGTAAGAACCTTCACGCAGTCCGGGTTTTACGGTTGTGGTAACCTGAAAATCGTCGGTTCCGTCACCAACAATAATAATATCCCCCGTTTCTCCTTCAATAACCTGGGCCTCAATAGAGTGCATCCATGTACCATCCGAACCGCCGTCCTCGCGTACAGAATGCAGTAAAACGCCGCTGTCGCGGGCGCGGTCGGCACGCGGCGCAAATGTTTTCCCGCCCCATTTGAATTCAACGGTCAGTTTGTAATTTTCAAATTCTTCATCGGTAGTAATGCAGCCGAACTCTTCGCCCGATATGACGATATTGCCGTTTTTCACGGTAAACACGTTGTTCGGATCCACATTTTTGCCTTTTCCTTTCAAGAAAGTGTACCAGCCGTCGAGGTTCTTTCCGTTGAACAACTGCATATATTTCTGCGAAGCAGCGGGTTTTGCCGTTGGTTTTACTTTTGATAACGGACGGGCTTCCACACCTTCGTTGGTCATTACCACGGGTAAAATTTTTCCGTCGGCATCGAATTCCATTTTATCAATGCAGGTCATGCGGGAATTCCCGTCTTTCTCCGTCAGCGGACGGCGGTGATACACAATATACCAGTCATCCGTGCCCGGCACATTGATAACCGAATTATGTCCGGCGCCGTTGGCAATTCGGTCGTCCTGTTTCAACACAACGCCGATCCGCTTAAACGGGCCTGTCGGGGAATCGGCAATAGCATACGCCACCTGGTAATTGGGGCCGGTCCATCCGCCTTCCGACCACATAAAATAATATTTCCCGTTGCGGATAAACATTACCGAACCTTCCACGTAATTTTCCGGCGTAATTTCCTTGAAAACGGTTCCGTCGTCAAACGGAATAAATCCGGTGAAATCGTTGTTCAGTTTTGTAATGTTGCAGTGCCGCCATCCGCCGTAGATCATGTAATATTGTCCATCAGTATCTTTAAACACAAACTGATCAATGGGTTGAGCGCCGTTGTGAAATTTATCAACCAGCGGTTTTCCCAGGTAATCGCGAAAAGGCCCTTCGGGCTTATCCGAAACACCGATTCCGATACCGCCAGGGCTTTCGTTGTTCTGAATATCGTTAGCTGCAAAAAACAGGTAATACTTCCCGTCCTTTTCCGTGATTGCCGGCGCCCACATGGTTTGCCACGCCCATTTCACGGCTGTGGTGTCAATGATGCTGCTGTGTTTCGTCCAGTTTACCAGATCGGGCGACGAAAAAGCATCCATAAACACTTGTTTGGTATAAGGAGCCGAGTACGTGGGATAGATCCAGTACCGATCGCCGAAAATCACGGCTTCCGGATCGGCATACCACCCCGGAAAAACGGGGTTTCCCGATTTTTGTGCACTCAGCAAAACAGGTGCAAGTAAAATTGTGAGAACAACAGCTATCTTATTCATATCGTTAAAATCTAATCATTATCTTCTGTCTTAATTGAAGGATTTAGTGACTTTAAGTCTTTGATCATTTCATCAATTTCCGATTCTCTGACCTTGAGCACTTCAAATCCTTTTATCTTGTTTATGCGTAACTGATTTTTCCGTATTTTTCTCAACGAAATAATACTGGAAATCGGTATTTTTCGGGGTTTCACCGCAAATCCGAGGGCATAATGTATTTCTAAAAAAATCTGCTCGCTTATCCGGTATTCCTTTACGGTTACCATCAACACAAAAACGAATGTGGCAAACAAAGAAAACAGCATTCCCCATATCTTTTCACCGGTGAGTGAGCCGTATATCAATAGTCCGGTAAACGACAAAACAACAAACGCATAGAACCAATATAACGAATATCTATATGCGAGGTATTTTTTCTTCATTTTGTATGCGTGTCAACACACAAAGATAAAAATATTTTGCTAAATAACGTTAAATCACATTCAAATTTAGAAAATAGACAAACACTCCTATTTTATCGACGAACCGGAAAATTATTCGAATTAACGCTTGCAAACTAAGTATATATATCTGATTATTTGAATATTACTCCGGTGAAACAAACGTTAATCAGTTGTTTTTTGATTAAACATTTTCCTATCTTTGAACGTCTTTATAGTACAACTTTATGGTTTAACAATAAAAATAAAAAGAAAATGAAAAAATTTGCAACCATGGCGTTAATCGCCTTATTTACGATGAGTTTTTCTTTATCGGCTCAGAATGCAAAAACCGATAAAAGCGCACAAAAGGAGAGATCCGGACAACGTGAAATGAAATGGACGGCCAAAGATCGTGCGGACAATATGGCCAAGCAATTGGAATTAACTGCCGACCAAATCGCTAAGGTTCAAGCTCTGCTTGAAAAACAGGATGCCAAGCGTGCTGAGCAAATTGCCAAGTTCAGGGAACAACGCTCGCAAATGCAGGCAAACCGCGATAAAAACCGCGAAGAAATGAAAGCTCTGCGCGAAAAAGAAATAAAAGAAAACGATGCTGCACTGGAAAACATTATCGGCAAAGAAAAAATGGAAAAGTGGAACACCATCCGTCAGGAGCGCATGCAAAACATGCAAAAAGGCAGAAAAGGGCGTATGGGCGGCATGATGAAGTAAAGTAACTTAACTGAGTTTCATAAAAAGAGGTTGTCTCAAAAATATCACTGTAGTTTCCTTTTGTCATGTTGAACGAAGTGAAACATCTACATTGTCAAGGTAAATAGATTCTTCATTTCGCTAAAGCTCCATTCAGAATGACAATTTGATAGCAGATTTTACTTTTGAGACAACCTCTTTTATTTGTTACCCGGCGTTTTACTCGCCCATGGGAACTTCG
>JAQVEB010000267.1 GCA_028698105.1 Petrimonas sp.
AGCAAATTATCGTGTCTAACATCGGAGATGGAAACGCCGGGAATCCACCCTAATTGTACTTTTAAAGATATACTTGTCAATAATAACAACAGTAGAAAAACTGTTTTTGTAACAAGTTGTTTTTTCATGAAAACGGTATAATTAATTCGATAATTAGATGCAACAAATATAAAGTATATTTTTCGAGACATATGTATTCTCCTTCCTAAAAATCCTGAAAAACCACAGAAAAAAGCAACGGGGTATCCGTAGATGGCAAATTTTTATGTAAGTTTGCACCCGATGAGGAAAAAACTACTCATAGCCGGCTTGTTGTGCCTGTGGACGGTTGCTTCGTTTTCGCAGGCGCGCATTATTTTGCCCGATTCATCGCAAATTACGCATAACCGCGATTCGCTGGACGCGCTGCCGAGAAGAGTTCCGCAAGCTCCGCGTCATGTGCCGGACAGCATTACTCCCGACTCGTTGGCTAAACTGCCACGCTTCACCGCGTGGAAAATTGTGGAGCGTACGGGTGAGCGCTATGCTGCTCCCATGGACACGGCGTTGTATAATTATCAGCAAACTACGCTGCCCGACGGTTATTCCGTGGCGATGGGTTATTTGGGAAACCTCGGTTCGCCGCTGATCTCGAAGATTTTCTTCGACCGGAAAGAAAAAAACCAATTCGTTTTCTACGACGCTTACTATCCCTACAATAAAGACCTTGAAAATCGCAATTTTTACAGCATGCGTGTGCCGTATTCGCGCCTGAGCTATCAGAGCGCCGGCAGCCAGCAAAATAAGGAAGAACGCCTGCAGGCCTTGTTGACGATGAATTTCGGCAAGAAGTGGAATGTGGGACTTGAAGCCGATTATCTGCATGCGCGCGGTTTTTACAATTCGCAGGCGGCAAAGCACATTGATTGGAGTGTTTTCGGCAGTTATTTGAGCGATCGCATAGAAGTGCATGTATTTGCGGCTACGGCAGGAGTTACGAACTTCGAGAACGGCGGTATTTCGGACGATCGTTTCATCACGCAACCCGATTCCATTCAGCAAACGTTTACGGCAAAAGATATTCCCACAAAATACACGAACACGTGGAACAGGCTTAAAACCGATCAGTTTTACGTCTCCGGGAGATACAATCTCGGGTATAACCGCAAAACCGCGAATGAGGAGGAGAAAGGCGAGTTTGTGCCGGTCGCCACGTTAAGCATCACCTCACACTATCGGAAACAGTACAGGCGATTCCTTTCATACGATACCGTTTTTGTTGATCAGGCGCGCACGATAAGGGCGATAGACACGGTTTACCGGAATAGTTTTTATCCCGAGGCAGTGGACGACAGCACGCGTTTCTCGTCATTCAAAAATACGGTGGCGCTTTCCATGCGCGAGGGGTTCCGCCCGTGGGTGAAATTCGGGCTCACGGCTTTCCTGGAGCACGATGTACGCAATTATTCCATGATAGATACCGTGGGCGATAAACGCATGAGCCATCGCGAAAATTCGGTAGTAGTGGGCGGAATTCTCAACAAGCAGCAGGGCGAAAACCTGCGGTTTAATCTGCTGGCCGATCTTGGAGTGCTGGGGTACAACATCGGCGAGTTTCGCGCCATGGGAACCGTGGAAACCGGTTTCAATATCGCCGGAAAGCGAACGGAACTATCCGCCGAGGCCTACATCAAAAACCTGAAACCGAAGTATCTGGAAGAAAATTATCAGTCCAAATATTTCTGGTGGAACAAAGATTTCGGCGATACGCGCCGGGTTTATGCCGGAGGGAGGTTGTTTATCCCCTTTACCAACACCACGTTTAGTGCGGGTGTGGAAAACATCCAAAACTACATCTATCTGGATGCGGACAAAAATCCTGTGCAGGAAAGCGGTAACGTTCAGGTGCTCTCGGCACGGGTTAACCAAAAACTGCATTTCGGCATTTTTAATTGGGACAACGACGTGGTTTATCAAACATCCAGCGACCAGCACGCCATTCCCGTTCCCATGCTGAGCTTGTATTCCAATATGTACCTGAAAACGAAGATCGTAAACGAGCTCACGCTGCAATTCGGCGTAGATGCGCACTTCCATACCCGATATTACGCACCGGGCTATGAGCCGGCTTTGTTGCAATTTTATAATCAGCGCGAAAAACAGGTCGGCGATTTCCCGATTTCCACCGTTTATGCCAATATGCACCTCAAACAAACGCGCTTTTTCCTGATGCTGTACAACATTGCGCCGCTCGCGCTGAAACCGGATTATTTTTCGCTGCCGCATTATCCTGTGAACCCCATGTTACTGAAACTGGGCGTGTCCGTAAATCTCCATAATTAATTTTGTAATTTGAAATTTAAACGGCTGATAATCATTTACGTGTTGTTGTTGCTTTTGGCTGCAACGGCAATGGTGCTGTTGTGGAAAACATCGCATCGCCACAAGCCGTTATCGGTAAGAGATTACCCGCAGATCATGAAAAGCGGTGCGCTCAATGTGGTTACGGATTACAACTCCATCGGATACTTTGTTTCGGGTGATTCGGTTGTCGGATTTCAGTACGAAATGCTGCGGCAACTGGAAAAATCGTGGAACATAAAAGTGAATATTTTTCTGGAGAACAGTCTGGACGAGAATTTCGCCGGCCTGCAATCGCAACAATACGATGTGGTGGCGCGCAGCATTCCCGTGAACAGCGCGTTGCGCGAAAAATTCGCTTTCACCGGCTCGCTTACGCTGAATAAACAAGTGCTCGTGCAACGCAAAACTGAGTTTAACGACAGCGTGCCGCCCATTCGCAGCCATTTGGATTTGGCGAAAAAAACCATTTGTGTACCTAAAGACTCTCCGGCTATGCTACGCCTGAACAATCTTTCGCACGAAATAGGCGATACCATTTACATTGTGGAGGACAACACCTATGAGGCCGAACAACTGGTGATGATGGTGGCAGCCGGCGAAATAGACTACACGGTATGTAACGATCAGGTTGCGAAGCAATTGGCTGAACGTCTGCCGGAAATTGATACCCGTACCGACATTAGTTTCACGCAACTGGAATCGTGGGCGGTACGGAAAGATTCGCCGGTGTTGCTGGATAGTTTGAATGCCTGGCTGGAACGCTTTCAGAAAACCCGGGAGTTTAAGCGGCTTTATGAGAGGTATTATTGAGACTCGGAGAGTGGGAGACTTGGAGACTTGGCGAATGGGAGAGTGGGAGACTTGGCGAGTGGGAGACTTTGAGACTTTGAGGGTGGGAGACGATGGCTATGCCTTCGTTTTGTGTATAGTGTCTTGTCAAGCCAATTTTGGCGTAAACATAAATTAGGACAAGCATCTTTGTTCTTTGTTCTCCCGCAAGTGGTATTCTCGCTACGCTAAAATTTGCCCCTCCGCTTACTCCACCCACATCAATTCACTCATAATCCCGTCGGAAATAAAAATACCTTCACGCGTGAGTTTCAGCGTGTGATTCTCTGTTTTTAGAAGATGGTTGTCAATGAATTTTTGCGCGTTTTTCATGCAAAAATCGTGAAATTCTGCTCCAAAAACGTTTTTTAATTCCTGTAAATCCACGCCCCACATTGTGCGTAATCCGGTAAGAATAAACTCGTTGTATTTTTCATAGACCGAAAGGTACTCTATATTTCTTTCTGCATTTCCGGATGCTGTGTTTTGAATATATTGGGTGACCGATGCTGCATTCCACGATCGATTATCGCCGTCAAACGAATGCGCCGCAGGACCCAACCCGAGATACTTTTCGTTTTTCCAATACGAGGTGTTGTGTATGGAATACATTTTGCCCTTGGCAAAATTGGAGATTTCGTAATGCTCAAAACCGTTCTGCGAGAGCGTATCAATCAGCATGGAAAACATTTTGGTGCTGAGTTCGTCGGAAACGGGTTGAATTTTGTGTTGCCGCAGCAACGCGTGTAATTTTGTTTTCTCCTCGTAAATCAAATGATAGGCCGATATGTGCTGAACATCCAGTTCAACGGCTTGTTTCAGGTTCTGCTGCCAAATCCCTAAGGTTTGGTTCGGCAAGCCGTACATGAGATCAATGGAAATATTGTGAAATCCGTTTTTCCGGCAATTCTTCACGGCTTCTATCGCCTGCGTGGCCGAATGGCGTCGGCTCAAAAATTTCAATTCCTCATCGTTAAAACTCTGAATGCCGATGCTGATGCGGTTAAACGGCAGTGCATAAAGCATTTGGATGTATTCCACGGAAAGGTCATCGGGATTGGCTTCGAGCGTGATTTCGGCATCCGGTTCAACGGCAAATTCGCTGAAAAGCGTTTCAAAGATACGCTGAAAATGCTCCTGATGCAATCGTGACGGCGTTCCGCCCCCAAAATAAACGGTTTTTACCGGCTCCGCAATTTCGTTTTTCCTCGTATGCGCTTACGCGCATAAGGTTTCAACGAACGCATCCATCTGCGATTCATTGGTTCCCGTATAAAAATCGCAATAAACGCAGCGCGTTTTGCAGAAAGG
>JAQVEB010000268.1 GCA_028698105.1 Petrimonas sp.
CGGTACAAATCGCAACGACCCGAACGGAGCGTGGGTATATCCCATTCACCCTGATGCCAACCCTAAAACGGTGGATTGGAAACAATTCGAAGGAGATCCGGAACGTATTAAGGAATATCTCGATTATATGACCTCGGCCAATCTTGCCGGTTATGTCGGACCCGAAGCACGGGATAAATTCAGTCTCGAACGATTTTTCCGTTGGCGTTGCTGGTGGGACTATAGCACGGGGTTGAGCGGCGATTTATTGACTCACGAATACGATGCAATGAATCAAATACTGAAACTCGGCATCCCTTCGTCGGCCTCCTCGTCCGGCGGAATCTACTTCTTTAAGGATGGTCGCACCGTTCCGGACGTTTTGCAAACGGTTTTTGAATATACCGATCGTGGATTGACGATGCTATACTCCGCCACATTAGCCAACCAGTTTAACCGAAGCCGAAAAATCATGGGACACGATGCTACGATGGAAGTCGGAAGTACTCTCACCGTTACGGTTGACCCTCAGTCTGATCAGTATAGAGAAAAAATAGACAAAGGAATAATAAAACCCGGCGAACCTTTCTACACCTATGTTCCGGGACGAAGTGTAGATGCCGTTACCACTGCTACGGAAAAATATTTTGCCGAAAGAGGATTGTTGTATTCTTTCATTGGAGGAAAAAGATACAACACAACCTTCCTCCATCTTAAAGAATGGTTGCAATGCATTCGCACCGGAGCTACTCCGTCCTGCAATATCGATCGCGGATTTGAAGAAGCAATTACGGCACACATGGGCACAAGAGCCTACCTGGAAGGACGACGGATGTATTGGGACAAAGAAAAAGAAGAAATAACAAGAGGATAAACACCAGTTATGTGATTTTTTAATCTTATTTACAAAAGCTTATGTCATCAAAAATTTCAAGAAGAAAATTTTTAGAAACCGGAGCGATAGCAGCTGCGGGTCTAACGGTAGTACCGTCATCGGTACTAGGTAAAAGTATGGGTCATACGGCACCGAGCGACAAGTTAAACATTGCCGGCGTAGGTGTTGGAGGAATGGGTTTTGCCAACCTGAAAAACCTCGAGAGTCAAAACATCGTAGGATTGGCCGACGTTGATTGGAAATACAGCAAACGCGTGTTTGACTATTTCCCAAACGCAAAAAAATACTACGATTATCGCAAAATGTTTGA
Organism: Petrimonas sp.; assembly: GCA_028698105.1. Lineage (GTDB taxonomy): Bacteria > Bacteroidota > Bacteroidia > Bacteroidales > Dysgonomonadaceae > JAQVEB01. Next base: position 1,185 of record JAQVEB010000268.1, read on the forward strand.
TGAAATGGGCAAAAGCATCGACGCTGTGGTTGTGGCAACTTCCGACCATACCCACGCAATAATTGCTGCCGATGCCATGACCATGGGAAAACATGTTTATGTGCAGAAACCATTGACTCACAGTGTTTACGAATCGCGCTTGCTTACCAAACTGGCTGCTAAATACAAAGTAGCCACGCAAATGGGTAATCAGGGTTCGTCAGGTGCCGGAGTTCGTCAGATTTGCGACTGGATTTACGACGGGCAAATCGGTGAAGTAACCAAAGTTGAAACATTTACCGACCGACCTATTTGGCCACAGGGATTGAACCGTCCGTCAAAAGTTGATCCAATCCCCAAAACATTGAATTGGGATCTATTTATCGGGCCGGCTCCGATGCGTCCATTCAACCAAATCTACACTCCGTGGAACTGGCGCGGATGGTGGGATTTCGGAACAGGAGCTCTTGGAGATATGGCTTGCCATATTCTTCATCCCGTTTTCAAAGGCTTGAAACTCGGCTATCCAACCAAAGCGCAAGGAACTTCGACCATGCTCTTGACCGACAGCGCCCCTGTGGCTCAGAAAGTGAAACTGGTTTTTCCTGCTCGTGAAAATTTGCCGAAAGTAGCTATGCCCGAGGTTGAAGTGCATTGGTATGACGGAGGTATCCAGCCTGAACGTCCGGCCGGTGTACCAGCTGGTAAAAATCTGAATGATGCCGGTGGAGGTTGCATTTTCTATGGGACAAAAGACACGCTCATTTGTGGTTGCTATGGTAAAGATCCTTGGCTGGTATCGGGACGCGTTCCTAATTCTCCGAAAACGCAACGCGAAGTTACCCTTTCTCACGAGATGGATTGGGTGCGCGCATGCAAAGAGAGCCCCGAAAATAGGGTAGAAACTGCATCTCCCTTCTCCGAAGCAGGACCTTTCAACGAAATGGTTGTAATGGGCGTGCTCGCCGTTCGTTTGCAGTCTCTTAATCAAGAACTGGAATGGGATGGACCCAACATGAGATTTACTAATATTCCGGCCGATGCAACGATTCGTACCATTGTAGAGGACGGGTTTAAGATTGTGGACGGTGATCCGCGGTTCGATAAAAAATGGACAGATCCGATCAACGCCAATGAGTATGCTCAACAGCTTATCAAGCACAACTACCGTGAAGGATGGAAACTGCCTGAAATGCCCTAACAGATACTTGAAACATTCGGTGAGGAAACGCAAGTTTCCTCCCGATTGTAGTTTTTATTATATTCAGTTTAATATTAAAAAAGGATGAAAGTTTTATGAAAAAGATTTTTTATTCAGTAAGTTTAATTGCTATGTCTGCAATGATGTTTACGGCATGTGGCAATGCCAACAAACAAGCAAACACAACAGAAGCCGCTGCAGACTCTGTTGCACAGCCACAAGAAGAATGGATCACGTTGTTTGATGGAACCAGTTTTAATGGTTGGCGCGGATACAACCGTACGGATATGCCCACGGCATGGACTATCGAAGATGGAGCCATCAAGATTAATGGATCGGGTATGGGTGAAGCCGGTGCCAAAGATGGCGGTGACATCATCTACGACCGTAAATTCAAAGATTTTGAACTCACCTTCGAATGGAAAGTTTCTCCCGGTGGAAACAGTGGCGTATTTTATCTGGCTCAGGAAATTCCAGGCAGACCTATTTATGAATCGGCTCCCGAGTATCAGATTTTGGATAACGAAAGACATCCGGACGCCAAATTAGGTAAAAATGGCAATCGCAAGTCAGCATCGTTGTACGATTTGGTTCCTGCCAATCCTCAAAATGCTAAACCGGCAGGCGAATGGAACACCGGAGGCATCATGGTTTATCAAGGTACCGTAGTGCATTCGCAAAATGGTGAAAACGTGGTAGAATATCATTTATGGACCGACGACTGGAAAAAAATGGTGGCCGACAGCAAATTCAAAGACTGGCCCGAATTTCTCAATGCCGGTGGCGAAAATCACGAAGGATATATCGGTTTGCAGGATCATGGCAACGATGTATGGTTCAGAAACATCAAAATCAGAATTTTATAATCCAGACATCAAAGAGGCAGACCTTTTCATAAGGTATGCCTCTTTGTTAGTTAAAAACAAGAAAGATCATGAAAAAGCAATCGATATTTATTCTTGCCGCTTTAGTTATAGGCACAGGACTGTTTACAGGATGTAAGCAGGGACAGAAAAAAGCCGAAAACGCTACCGATTCGGTAACTGTAAAGAAAGAAATTTATCTGCAGCTTTATTCGGTTCGCGACGACATCAAAGCCGATTATCCGGGAACGATAGCTAAGGTGGCCGAAATGGGTTACACCGGCGTCGAAGCGGCCGGTTATGCTGACGGAAAATTCTATGACTTGACGCCACAGGAATTTAAAAAATCTATTGAGGATGCCGGAATGGTTGTTCTCTCCTCTCATGTCGGAAGGCCACTCGACGAAAATGTAAAGAAAATCAATTGGGATGAAGTTTGGAAATGGTGGGACACAGCCATTCAGGCACATAAGGATGCCGGAATGAAGTATATGGTATTTCCCTGGATGCCCGAACCTAAAACGATGGACGACTTGAAGGCTTATTGCGATTATTTTAACCGGATTGGTGAAAAATGTAATGCAGCAGGCATTCGCTTCGGATATCACAATCACAATTTTGAATTCAAGGAAATAGACGGACAAATTATTTACGATTATTTCCTGCAGAATACCGATCCGGCAAAAGTATTTTTTCAGATGGACGTTTATTGGGTAGGCGAAGGTGGTAAGGATCCGGTTGCATATTTCAATCAATATCCCGGACGTTTCGAAATTTTGCACATTAAGGACGAGACCGAATTGGGTAAAAGCGGAAAAGTTAATTTCGAAAACATCTTTGCCAATATCGACAAGTCCGGAGCCAAATACTTGGTTGTGGAAGTCGAACGTTATTCAGGCACTCCGTTTGAAGGTGTGAAAGAAAGCTATGATTATCTGGCCAATGCAACATTCGTAAAAGAAAGCTACGCCAATTGAATCGTCGTTTGAGCTTTATCGCTTGAAGAATTAAGTAGGAGGGAAACGGCAGTTTTCTTCCTACTTTCGTTTTCCGGCTTCGCTTTTTTTTGAGGCAAGATTTTTTGTTCGATTTGTCATTATAGTTAGCATAATTTTTTGCTAATCCGGATAGAAAGTGATCGTACTCCAAAATTCATTTAGGTTCGTTTAGTTATAAATGATAGGATATACCGGATAATCAAAAAAAGAGTGCCGGTTTCGGACACTCTTTTCCATCTAATAAGATTTATATTA
>JAQVEB010000269.1 GCA_028698105.1 Petrimonas sp.
CCGGCTATTTCCAATGCTTTATCTATTGTTTCCGTCATGCGTGTAATAACTTAAATGAATGACTAAATTGTAATAATTCTTCTTGTCCTCCTCTTGTTGGTGAGTTAGAGGGGGTTAAGCAAATAAGGGAACCAGCGTTAAAATAATACCTCCAACGATCACCGATCCGATTTGTCCGCCGACGTTGGCGCTGATGGCCGGCATCAACAGATAATTAAACGGGTCTTCTTTCTGTCCCATCTGGTGGATTACGCGTGCCGACATTGGAAAGGCCGAAATGCCACAAGCGCCCACCATCGGGTTTATTTTATTGTCTTCTTTGCGGAAGACATTCATCAGTTTCGCGAAGATAACTCCGCCAAACGTGTCGAAAACAAATGCAAATAAACCCAGCGCGATAATAACGAGCGTATCAACCCGCACAAAGCGTTCGGCGGTCATGGTGCTGGAAATGGTGATCCCCAGCAGGATGGTCACCAAACTGGCCAGTTCGTTTTGTGCCGCCAGCGAGAGTTTGTTTAACACGCCGCATTCGCGAATGAGGTTTCCGAACATCAGAAAACCGATAAGCGCAAGCGACGAAGGCGCTATAATTCCCGCGACCACCGTGACCAAAATGGGGAAGAGGATCAAGACTTTCTTCGATATTTTTTTGTTGGAATGGCGCGACGTATTCATGCGTATCAATCGTTCTTTTTTGCTGGTCAGCAAACGGATCACGGGCGGCTGAATGATCGGGACCAGCGCCATGTACGAGTAGGCCGCTACTGAAATAGGCCCCAGCAGATTAGGCGCAAAACGCGCGGCCACAACAATGGAAGTGGGGCCGTCGGCAGCGCCTATGATACCGATGGAGGCTGCTTCCTTGAGGTCGTAACCCAGCAGCGCGGCAAAGATCATCGTCATGAAAATACCGAATTGCGCCGCTGCGCCAAACAGCAACAGAGACGGGTTGCGGAACAACGGCGAAAAATCAATCATTGCCCCAATGGCAATAAAGATGAGCAGCGGGAATATTTCCGTGGCGATACCGGCATCGAAAAACACGTTTAGTACACCCTCCACGGCTTTTCCTGTTTCGGGGTCAATTTGCGTTATGGCCGACGTAAACGGGATGTTTACCAAAATAGCGCCAAACCCCATCGGCAATAACAGTGTGGGTTCATATTCCCTGGCAATAGCCAGGTAAATAAGGATCGCTCCAATGGCGATCATCACCAGATCTTGCCACGTCAACCCTGCAATTGCGGGCATTAAATCCTGAAATTCCATAAAGTGATACGAGAAAAAACGAATACCCCCGAATGTTACGTTCGCGGCTATTCGTTTGATTGATTTGTGACGTCGTTATTCAATAATTAACCCAAAAATCCCAGCATGATACCGGCTGCAACTGCCGATCCGATAACGCCAGCCACATTCGGGCCCATGGCGTGCATCAGCAGGTAGTTACTCGGGTCGTATTCCAAACCGAGTACCTGCGAGATACGCGCAGAATCCGGAACTGCCGAAACGCCGGAATTACCGATCAATGGGTTTATCTTATTTTCTTTCTTCAATAACAAATTTAAAAATTTCACAAAAAGAATTCCGGCTACAGTGGCGATAATAAACGATAGTGCACCAATACCGAACACCAGAACAGACTGTTTTGTGAGGAACGTAGTAGCTTGAGTGGATGCGCCCACGGTCAATCCCAACAGAATGGTTATGGTATCAATCAGCGGGCCGCGTGCGGTTTCCGCCAAACGGCGTGTAACGCCCGATTCTTTCAGCAGGTTACCGAAGAAAAGCATCCCAAGCAACGGAAGGCCCGAAGGTACCAGGAAAGTGGTCAACAGCAAACCGATGATCGGGAACATGATCTTCTCGGTTTGCGACACAACCCGTGGGGCTTTCATACGGATCACACGTTCCTTCTTCGTGGTCAGCAACCGCATAAACGGCGGTTGTATGATAGGCACCAGCGCCATGTAGGAGTATGCCGATACGGCAATCGCTCCCATCAGGTTGGGGGCCAATTTCGAAGAAAGGAAGATGGCTGTAGGTCCATCGGCACCGCCGATAATTCCGATAGCGCCTGCCTGATTCGGTTCAAATCCAACGTTGAGGGCAATGATGTAAGCGCCGAAAATACCGAATTGAGCAGCCGCTCCAATCAACATTAACTTGGGGTTGGCAATCAGCGATTGAAAATCGGTCATAGCTCCAATACCCAGAAAAATGAGCGGCGGATACCATCCCTGCACAACTCCCTGATAAAGGATGTTAAGTACGGAGCCTTCCTCGTATATTCCCACTTTCAGGTTCGCAGCTTCGTTAAACGGTATGTTTCCGATAAGCATCCCAAACCCGATGGGGATCAGCAAAAGGGGTTCAAATTCGTATCTGACGGCGAGGAAAATAAAAATCAACCCCACAACTATCATAACAATGTGCCCGGGTTCGGCATTGGCAAAACCGGTGTAACCCCAAAATGTTTGTAAATTGTCTCCTATAGATAATAATGTATTCATTATTTTCGTTTTTTTATTCTATAACTACCAGGTTTGCTCCTTCCAAAACGGAATCGCCTTTACTAACTAAAATTTCGGAAACTTTTCCCGACGCGTTGGCAAGGATGTTATTTTCCATTTTCATTGCTTCGAGAATCATGAGCGTTTGTCCTTTTTTAACGGTGTCGCCTTCCTTGCATTTTATTTCAAGAATCACACCCGGTAACGGCGATGTGATGGTGTTTTTTCCCGCAGGCGACGACGGCCTTGTTACCAATAGCGTTGAAGCACTTTTTGGTGTAGGTGCCGGAGCAGCTTCTCTGCTGGGGCGTTTAATGCCGGTGAGTTGCTTCTTTTGTTGTTGAAGTTCAACAGAATACGTAGTTCCGTTTACTTCTAATTCGATGACGGATTCCTCCGAGTTTTTCACCACAACCCGATATGGAGTCCCGTTTATTTTATATTTGAATTCTTTCATTGGAATATTTTTTATAAAAACGTTTATATGTTATTTAGGAAGTTGCCTAAGGTTGTATATCTTGGAGCTCCACGGCGAATAATTCCGTTTAACCTGATTGATAGTCAGGATAGTGCTTTCGATATCGTGTTCGGCCTCAGTGAGTTCGGCGATGGCGGCAGAGATAGCTGCCAGTACTTCTCCCGATAATTGCGATTGTGCTCTCACCGCAGCAAGTTTGCCGCTCTTGGCTGCTTTTTGTTGCGACAGGTTTTTCGCCGTGTTCCCTATAAACCGGAATACGATATACAAAAGAATCAGCCCGAGAAACACTACGAGCATTGACGTGAGCGTAATAGTAACCCCTTCGGCATCATGCTCTTTTAGGTAAACGAGTTTGGGGTTTTCACCAACCACTTCGTTGTTGCTGCTCGGCGTAACTCGTTCCAGTTGTTGGGCAACCACATTTCCGTTTTCATCGTACTTGAATCCATCCACGGTGTAACCGTACGTTTTATCGGCCGGTATGCCCGCGGGAATAACTATTTCGTCCAAAAGCGTTTTACCGTCAACGTCATACAACGCAATATAGTTCTCTTTTTCGGGATCGAGTTTGAAGTTGGTGTGAAACGTCCCGTGAAACGGTTCGCCATCGGCCCAGAAAAGAGCGTGCTGGTGAGGTTTGATCTGCGTAAGCACATCTCCCAATGGAATTGGATACATTTTGGGGTTGTTTCGGTCTGTAGTCAGGAACATACCCGCCAAATTCTGCGTTCTGGAGGTGTTGTTGTAAATTTCGATCCACGGATTGTGCTGACCGAAATCGTCGGTAAAATTATTCTGATTATTTGTCATTACCTCGTTGATAAGCCACTTGGGATTTTTCTTTTCTCCCGAGCATGCTGCTAAAAACAGCAGGGCTAACATGAGCAACGACAAATATTTTATTCTATTCATAATCGTTTGCTAATTAAAGAGGTAAATTATCGTGCTTTTTAGCCGGATTTTGCAATTTCTTGGTTTGCAGTTGCTGGAGAGCGCGAACGATGCGGAAACGGGTGTTGCGCGGTTCAATCACATCGTCAATATATCCATAACGAGCGGCATTGTATGGGTTTGCGAAAAGATTGTTGTATTCGTTTTTCTTTTCTTCCAATACGGCTGCCTGTTTTTCGGGTTCTTTCTCGGCTGCGATTTCTTTGCTGTAGAGCACTTCCACGGCACCTTCGGCTCCCATCACCGCAATTTCGGCGCTTGGCCATGCGTAGTTGATGTCGCCGCGAAGTTGCTTGCAACTCATCACGATGTGCGCCCCGCCGTATGATTTACGCAGGGTTACGGTAATCTTCGGAATGGTTGCTTCGCCGTAAGCGTACAGCAATTTTGCGCCGTGGGTGATTACGCCGCCGTATTCCTGTCCCGTTCCGGGAAGAAATCCGGGTACGTCCACCAACGAAACAATCGGTATATTAAACGCATCGCAAAAACGTACAAAACGGGCTGCTTTACGCGAAGCGTTAA
>JAQVEB010000270.1 GCA_028698105.1 Petrimonas sp.
GAAGTAAGCCGACTCCAGAAACACATCCGTTGTTTGTTCGGTTACACCAGATTTCAGTCCGCCGAAAACGCCGGCAATACACATGCCTTCTTCGGCGTTGCATATCATCAGGTCTTTTTCGTTTAGTTCGCGTTCCTGCTCGTCCAACGTAATGAATTTTGTTTTTTCGGCTTCGGTGCGTACGATCACTTTATTTCCGGTAATGTATTTCGCATCGAAAGCGTGAAGCGGGTGTCCTGTTTCGTGAAGCACAAAGTTTGTGATATCCACGATATTATTGATCGGGCGAAGCCCGATGAACAACAGCTTGTTTTTAAGCCAGTCTGGGCTTTCTTTAACCGTTATGTTTCGGATAGTGAGTCCCGAATACCGGGGACAGGCTTCCGTGTTCTCCACAATTACGTCAATGCCGCCTTGCTTTTTGTCAAGAGCAAATCCGTCAACCGAAGGTTGGGTTAGTTTGTATGGTTTGCCGGCCTGTTTGAGGAAAGCTGCCAGGTCGCGGGCTACGCCAAAGTGCGAGGTGGCGTCCACACGGTTTGGGGTGATGTCCACTTCCAGCACGTAATCGCTTTTCACGTTGTAATAGTCTTTGGCGAGCATGCCGACTTCGGTTTCCGAAGGAAGCACGATAATTCCGTCGTGCGATGTGCCGATGCCGATTTCGTCTTCGGCGCAGATCATCCCAACGGATTCTTCGCCGCGGATTTTGGAACGTTTTATGGTGAACTCATCATCGCCCGCGTAAAGTTTTGTGCCAACGGTGGCCACCACCACTTTTTGTCCGGCAGCCACGTTGGGCGCGCCGCACACGATGTTGAGCGGCTCGCCGCCGTCGCCAATGTTAACTGTTGTAAGGTGCAGGTGGTCGGAGTTCGGATGATCGGTGCAGGTAAGTACTTCTCCGATAACCAATCCTTCGAAGCCTCCTTTTATCGTTTGTATTTCTTCCACGCTGCCGGTTTCCAGGCCGATGGATGTGAGCGCATCGGCTGTTTCCCGAGGCGATAAATCGAACTGCAGGTAGTCTTTAAGCCAGTTGTATGAGATGTTCATCTTTTTTGGGTTGATGTAGATTGATGTAGATTGAGTGAGATTGAGTAAGATTGATGCTTGAGGGCCGCGTATCATTGTTGTTGGCCTCAAAATCAATCTTCCTCAACGTTTTTCAACCTTTCTCAATCCGTCTGTGAAAAAACGGCTCAAAATTACAAAAAATCAATGGAAAAAGGAAGAAAGAGCTTTTCTATTTACACGTGTCTATTCTTGCGGCGTAAAAAATTCCACTTTTCCGCATTTCGGACAAACGTACAGGTCGAAGGATTCGCGGTTTGTGAAGATTTCCATGAAACTTCCCAAAGCGCCAATGCGTGTTCCTTCGTGAAATTTATAGTTGCCGCTGAAATGCATCGGAATATCATCGCATCGCAGGCAGGTTATTTGCCTTTTCAAATGGCTTTGATCAATAATATCTACCACCTTTTCTTCGGTAAAACTGTAATTGCAATTCCAGCATAGTTGAAAATTGTCTTCAACCTCTGCGTTGCAATTCGGGCAATGTTTCATACGAATTGATTTTTTTTACAAAGATAACAATATTGGAGAGATTTATTTTTTTGTACAATATGATTTATTAAGTCGGTTCTTTGTGTTGAAATGATGTAAATTGCTTAAATTTAGTTTTCATTTATAAAAATTAATTATCTTTGCGTAGAAACAATCTTTTATCAATAACGTAAATGCGTGTAAAATTGATTTTATGAAAAAGAAAATATTATTATGGTTTGTCCTTTTTTTGACGATTACAGGAACCGGACTGGCCCAAACTACAACAGTTACGGGAGTGGTTATTTCTTCCGAAGATGATCAGCCTGTTATCGGTGCTACCGTGCAGGTGAAAGGAACGACTTTAGGAAGTGTTACCGGAACCGACGGTCGCTTCACAATACCCCATGTGCCTCAAACTGCACGATTGCTTACGGTATCGTATGTTGGTATGGAGACCGTGGAGGTTGCCATTGGCCCAAACCTCATTATTCGTTTAAATTCCGATGCAGAAATGCTCGATGAAGTAATGGTAGTGGCGTACGGAACGGCCAAAAAAAGCAGTTATACCGGTTCGGCATCGGTGGTTAGAGCCGATGCAATCAAAGACCTGCCTACAACCAGTTTTGAAAATGCCTTGAACGGCAAAGTTGCCGGCTTGCAACTGACCACTTCTTCGGGGCAGGCAGGTTCGGCACCAAATATTCGCATCAGAGGAAACGGCTCTATGAATGCAAGCAACGAACCTCTTTATGTGATTGACGGAGTTCCGGTAGTTTCGGGGAACGTAGGACAAATGGGTGATTATACCTATACAACCAATAATGTGATGAATTCGCTCAATCCTGAGGATATCGAATCAATCTCTGTGTTGAAAGATGCCGCAGCTTCATCTCTATATGGCTCTCGTGCGGCAAACGGTGTCATCGTCATCACCACCAAAAAAGGAAGACAGGGAAAACCCGTTGTTGCACTGAAAACATCCGTTGGTTTTACGCCAAGCTGGGCAACAGATAATTACGAGCCGGCAGATACGCAAGAGCAGGTGAACATGCTTTACATGGTTTTCCATGATTACCGTACCTCAGACGGTTATTCCGAAGAAGCTGCCAACACGTATGCCTTATCGCAGTTAAACCGCAAATTTAATAAGCACGGATATTCGTTCTCTACAGCCGGAACAGGATTGTACGAGAATGTGAATATGGATAACTATAAGGATTCCGGACGTGCCGGAACATATTTCGATTGGGATAACGCCTATTTTCGTACCGCTGTCTTTCAGACACACGATTTATCTGTAAGCGGCGCCACACCTACAACCAATTATTATACGTCGTTGTCATACACCAAAGATGAGGGACGTTTGCGGGTAAACAATTTCGATCGGATTTCGGGACGGGTGAATCTTACGCAAAAAATAGGCAGTTTTTTTGAGATAGGCTCCAATGTGAGTTTAGCCCGTACATCGAAAGAGGGATACAACGATTCACGCAGCACCGGCGCCAATTATTTCATGCAGACACGTAACTTGCTGTGGGGCTTATATTGGCCAACGGATTACGCCACCGGCGAACCCTGGAAGACCCGCTACGGAAGTTATGCGTACAACGGCCTGTATTACGATAAGGAATGGGAAAACCAATCGGTAAATAACCGTTTATCGGCTACCGAGACCGTAACTTTACATCTTTTTGAGGGATTTAATGTTCGTTCCATTTTTTCTTACGATAACACCACCGTAAAAGACCACATTTATTACAGCGCCAACCATTTCACGGGTTCGGCTGCTAACGGAGTGGTAAATGAAATGCGTACGGTATATGAAAAAATGGTTTCCTCAACGACCGCCGAATATAACAAATCTTTCGGGTTGCACGCACTCGGGGCATTAATCGGTTTTGAAGCCGAAAAGAATACAACCGATTTTGTTCGTGCCACCGGAAACAACTTACCCACAAGTACATTACACACGGTTGCTACGGCGGGAACCCAATCGTCCACGGCGTTTAATTGGGGGAATTCCATGGTTTCGGTACTTTCTAAACTCGATTACAATTATGATCAGCGTTATTTTGCTTCCGCATCGTTCAGGCGCGATGGCTCGTCGCGTCTCGATCCTGCGCACCGTTGGGGTGACTTTTGGTCGGTTGCCGGTTTGTGGCGTGTTTCAGGCGAGGAATTTCTCCGCGATCATCCTGTTATCAGTGATCTCAGGTTGCGCGCTTCGTATGGAGTTAACGGCACTTTACCGGTGAACAATTACGGTTACATGAGTCTCATGGGCTACACGGCAAAATATATGAACAATCCCGGTGGAACAATAAATACCGTCGGGAACAATAATTTGTCGTGGGAAACCAGTTACACCAGCAATTTCGGTTTGGACTTCGGCCTCTTTGACCAACGATTAAGAGGTACTTTGGAGTATTTTAACCGCGATTCAAAAAATTTATTGCAGGACGTGCCCATTTCCACCATCACCGGATTTAGTTCCGCATTGAGGAATATAGGGCAGATTAACAACAGAGGCCTCGAAATAGAATTATCGGGCGATATTCTTCGCAATCGAAACGGATGGAATTGGTCGGCAGGAATAAATGCGGCTTTTATCACATCTAAAGTTACGAAACTCTATAACGGTGCCGATATTATATGGTATGATCCTACCGGCGATGATGATCGTGCGCAATTCATATACCGCGAAGGCGTATCTACATTGGCATTTTACGGCTACGAGTGGGCTGGCGTTGATAAAACGAACGGAAAGAGTGTTTATTACGTGAACGGAGATAATACGCCAACCGACGGGTTTCAATATAACGGACGTGCCGCTACATATAATTATCGCCAGGCGAATTACGTGATATTGGGATGTGTGCTGGCGAAGTTGAGCGGCGGATTTAACACCGCT
>JAQVEB010000271.1 GCA_028698105.1 Petrimonas sp.
TGACTCCCCGCGAAAAGGGAATGAAAGGCGCCATCGAACGCGCAGAAGAACTGCAACGCGAAATCGCAGATTCGTGGATTCCGCAACAGTTCAAAAATCAGGCAAATGTTGCGGTTCACGCGGAAAGAACGGCGAAAGAAATATTAGAAGATTTTCCCGAAGGTTTAGATTACCTTATCACGGGTGTAGGGACAGGAGGCCACATTACGGGAGTCGGAAGAGAGTTAAAGAAGAAATTTCCGTCCATCCGGGTAATTGCCGTAGAGCCGGAAGCGTCTCCGGTTATTTCGGGCGACTATCCGGGCCCTCACACCATCCAGGGAATTGGAGCGGGGTTCATTCCCGACACCTTGGACATGAACGTGCTTGATGGTGTCATTAAAATTCCTAACGAAGCGGCATTCGATTATGCCCGCCGACTGGCGCGCGAAGAAGGCATTCTGGGTGGTATTTCCACCGGCGCTTCTCTGGCCGCAGTGGCAAAAAAAATACCGGAGTTGGAAGGCAGCAAACGTATCCTCACGTTCAATTACGATACGGGAGAACGTTATTTATCGGTGGAAGGGTTGTTTTGATTCGCATTTATTTCATCGAGCACACCCACCGCAGCTTCTACCGTGGGCACCTTTTGAATAACCACCGAACGCTTCTTCCCCACTTCGCGCAACTGACAATTGCGCGGGTATTTTTGCACGTAGTTCAACAGCTTCTCAAAAAGCGACGATTGGTAATAAGGCGAGTTGTTATCGGAGAGGAGGAAAAGAGCCATTTGGCCGTTTTTCAGCGTTACTTTCTCGATACCGAGCGATTTAGCGAGACGGCGAAGCCGTACGATACGGATCAGTTCGCGCCCCTGTTGCGGTATCTTGCCGAAACGGTCTTCCAGTTTTTTCGTGAATTCCAGTATCTGTGTTTCGGTCTCCAGGTTATCGAGTTCGCGGTAAATCGCTACGCGTTCCGCGTCGTTGGGAATGTAGGTCACGGGGAACATCAGGTCGAGGTCGCTTTCCACAAGCACGTCATCCACATAATCATCGCGCTCCGCAGCCGCCTCCTGCTGCTCGTGATACAGGTCGGCGAACTCATCCCTGCGAAGTTCCTGCACGGCTTCCGCAAGGATTTTCTGATATGTTTCGTATCCCAGATCGGCGATAAAACCGCTCTGTTCCGCCCCCAACAAATTTCCCGCGCCGCGAATATCCAAATCCTGCATGGCAATATGAATGCCGCTTCCCAGTTCGGCAAAATTTTCAATAGCCTGCAAACGGCGGCGCGAATCGGCCGTAAGCGTGTAAAGCGGCGGCGCCAGCAGGTAACAAAATGCCTTGCGGTTGCTGCGCCCCACGCGTCCGCGTAACTGGTGCAGATCGCTCAATCCGAAATTCTGCGCGTTGATCACGATGATCGTATTCACGTTGGGCATATCAATACCGGATTCGATGATCGTAGTCGCGATAAGCACATCCTGTTCATGATCCACGAAATCCGCAATGGTTTTCTCCAGCTTCTTCGGGTCCATCTGGCCGTGTCCCACAGCCACGCGTACATCGGGAATTTCGCGTTTAATGAGCGCTTCCAGTTCATAAATATTCTGAATGCGGTTGTTCACGATGAAAACCTGCCCGTTGCGGCTCACCTCAAAGTTAATCGCTTCGCGAATGATCTCCATGTCAAAGGTATGCACTTCCGTTTGCACCGGATAGCGGTTGGGGGGCGGCGTTTGTATGGTGGACAGATCGCGCGAACCCATCAGTGAAAACTGTAACGTACGCGGAATGGGCGTGGCTGTCATGGTAAGCGTATCCACATTCACTCTTAGTTGTTTCAGTTTTTCTTTGGTGGAAACGCCGAACTTTTGCTCTTCATCAATGATCAGCAATCCCAAATCCTTGAATTGCACGTCTTTGCCCACCAAACGGTGCGTTCCGATCAAAATATCTATTTTGCCCGTTTTCAGCTCATTCAATATCTCTTTTTGCTCTTTCGATGTGCGTGCCCGGCTCAGGTAATCCACTTTCACCGGAAAATCGGCCAGCCGCTCGCTGAACGTATGGAAATGTTGCGTAGCAAGCACGGTAGTGGGCACCAGTACAGCCGTTTGCTTGCCATCGGTTGCCGCTTTGAACGCCGCCCGCACGGCAATTTCGGTTTTTCCGAAACCCACATCGCCGCAAATCAGCCTGTCCATCGGTTGCTCGCTCTGCATATCCTGCTTTACATCGCGGGTGGTTTTAATTTGGTCGGGCGTATCTTCGTACATAAATGAAGCCTCCAACTCCGTTTGCAGATAGGTGTCTTTCGCGAAGGCGAAGCCTTTCTCTTGCTGCCGTTGCGCGTAAAGCTTGATAAGGTCGCGCGCGATGTCTTTTATCTTCGATTTGGTGCGTTCTTTAACCCGCTCCCACGCGCCGGAACCCAACTTGTTGAGTTGCGGCGATTCACCTTCTTTGCCTTTGTATTTCGATATTTTGTGCAGGGAATGGATGGAAACGAACACCGCGTCGTTATTCAGATAGGTCAGTTTAATGACTTCCTGCACCGTTTCGCCGATGCGCAGGCGAACCAATCCGGCGAACTTGCCGATACCGTGGTCAATGTGCACCACAAAATCGCCGGGTTGCAACTGGTTTAGCTCCTTGAGGGTGAGCGCGATCTTGCCCGAACGGGCTTTATCGGATTTCAGGTTGTATTTGTGAAAACGGTCGAAGATTTGATGATCGGTGAAACAGCAAATTTTAAGCGTTTCGTCCGAAAAACCCTCGTGAAGGGTTTTATTCACGGCCGTAAACGGGATAACATCGCCTCGATCCTCGAAAATATGCGCCAACCGTTTCTGCTGCTTTTCACTGTCGCTCAGGATATATAGCGTATAGCCGTCGTCCAGAAAATGATGGGCCGACTCGCTCAGCAGATCGAAGTTTTTGTGGTACAAGGGTTGAGGCGCAGTATGAAAATCAATAGCGGCATCGGGCGTATCTACCAATTTGGTATCGAAACGAATGTGTTTGAAACGTTTCAGGGCTGTCAAAAAATCGGGTTTGCTCAACAGATCGGCGCGTGTGAAATCCACATCCTGCGGATGGATATGCAATTCATCTTCGTTGATGAATTCCACTCTGCTGGCGATCCAGCGCAAATCTTCGATGCCGACAACCGATTGCGGCGGAAGCGAATCAAACAGGGTCGCATTTTTAGACTTCGATCTTCCAAACTCGGGCACAATGCGGATTTCCGTCAATTTCTCTTTCGATAGTTGCGATTCCACATCAAAACTGCGGATGGTTTCCACTTCATCGCCGAAAAAATCTATGCGGAAAGGATATTCGCTCGAAAACGAGTACACGTCCACGATGCTTCCGCGCGTAGCATACTGTCCCGGTTCATATACGTAATCAACGTATTGGAAACCGTAAGAATCCAGCACTTCGGAAACAAAACCGCTATCCACCCTCTCGCCCAAGGCAATGCGCAAGGTGTTTTCCTTTAGCGTGTCACCCGAAACGGTTTTTTCGGCCAGCGCATCGGGATAACTCACAATGATCACCGGTTGATTTTCACCCTGCAAGTGGCTCAGCACCTCGGTGCGCAGAATTTCGCTCGCCGCATCAATTTGTCCGTATTTTGCCGCGCGCTTGAACGCCGAAGGGAAAAACAGTACGTTTTTTGTACCGATCAGTTGGCTCGCATCGTGATAAAAATAGCTGGCATTTTCCTGATCGTTGAGGATAAAAAGATATGTGAGAGACAGTTTGTGAAACAAGCCCACAGAAAACATGGCACGCAGCGATCCATGCAAGCCCCTTACCGACAAAACATTTGCCCTATTCAGTAAGCTGCCTGCAGCCGCAATATTCGGATGTTTTTCAACAAGTTGTTGAAGCTGAACAATATCTAAAACATTCATTGCTTTTTTCCGGTACAAAGGTAATCTTTTTTTCGGGTTACCCCGCAGGTAAACAGCAATACCCGCATTTTTGACGGGCAATATTTTTCATTGTCCTGCAAGCATAAAGTGCGAAAATTCGTCCGCTCATTACGAGTATTTTGTTATCTTTGTGTCGTTAGAAAGAAGAAATAGATTATTTATGCAAATGGATGAAAAGCATACGCCTGATTATCTTTTTGAAACAAGTTGGGAAGTATGTAACAAAGTAGGCGGCATATACACCGTACTCTCCACCCGTGCCAACTCACTGCAGGCTCTTTATCACGATCGTATTTGTTTCATCGGCCCCGATGTATGGAAAGATACAGAGAGTCCCTGGTTTATCGAAGATAAAACATTATTTTCTGATTGGCGACGGTATGCGCAACGAAATCAAAACCTCGAAATAAGAATAGGGCGATGGATTGTTCCCGGAAACCCCATCGTTTTTCTGATCAAATTTGACAAGTTTTTTGAAAAAAAGAACGACATCTACGCGCAAATGTGGATAGATTACGGC